>CANPXO010000005.1 GCA_947586205.1 uncultured Bacilli bacterium | reverse complement strand
TCACTGCTAAAAGTTCTATTAATGTAAATCCTCTTTTCATACTCTCACCTATTCTCTTTTACTCTTTCATTGTATCAAATTTCTATCAAAAAGTCTTTAACTTTCATAAAAAAGTTTTTTTAAACAGATAACGTATAAGGATTCGAAGACGTCCCGTTTCCTCCTGAAATCTTAACATTAGAATTTAAGTAAACCGTTGGTCTTACATTTAATGGTGACGAAGTTGCTTTATAGTGATAATCAATTTCTATGATACCATCATTTATCATGGCTACCGCGGAGCCTGACGAATAATCACTATATCCAAATAATGTCCATTGTCCTTCTTTTGCTTTATAAAGCCAATCTGTTTTATAACATGTATTCCACCAAGGTTCACTTGATACAAATTTAGTATATAAAATGCTTGTATCACAGACATTATGATTACTAGTAGCATATCCATAATCGCTTGGATACATAATGCCCACTGCTCCAGCAACTTCATATTGTCTAATGTCTCTTCCATTTTTTTCTACATCATTACAACAGACTCCGCTTTTACAATAATTGTTTGAAGACATATCACGAGCAAAACAGTAATTTGATAAACGATAACTTCTCTCATATTCATAGAATCCCCATGGAGAAGATACTTTATCAAAATTGCACCATCCAACACTTCCAGTAGACCAAATAATATTTTGATCAATATAATTCTTCACACTTGCTAAACCAAAACTTCCAAAACTGCAAGATTTCGTTCGATTATTTGTTCCAGAATAACAAGATTGATTATTTTTACTATTAAAGTAGTAATCATTTAATAAGTTATATAAGTCAGAATGAGCCCAGTCATTGATTCCTTGTCCTTGATTAATTGAAGAGGCTGAACTATCCCAACTAAACTCGCCTATGCTATCCTTTCTAATAATTTTAATTCTTTTTTCAACTGTCCCACTTGTTGTTTTCACATTCACAAGTCCGATAATTCGCCATATTTCTCCATTAAATCTTACATAATTGTTTGGATTTGTCCCACCAAAACGATATTCATCTTTTTTAAATCCTTCATCATTTGTTGTATAGGTTTGGCCTGTTTCTCCTTTAATCACACCTTTTTCAGTTACGACGTCATGAGGTGAACATGTTTTGATACTTCCTGAAACTAAGTTTTTATGAGAAACACAATAAAGTCCATCTCCTGAAGTAATTCTAGAAAAATTTTTACCCCCTATTTCAATCGTTTGAGGTTGAAATGTATATTTTTTACTTGTCACGCTTAAGCCTGCTTGGTCTGTCACGGTGACTTCTAATGTATGAGTTGTATTTGAAATAGAAGTATAATCATGAGTTCCTTTTGTAAGCGTTGTTGTATTTCCATCTAATTTATAAGAATAGGATGCTATCCCACTTGTTGTATCGATACTATTTGTCACATCAATTGTAATGGTTCCTCCACAATCTTCTAGAGTTGGCGAGAACGGTTTAAAATTTAAAACAGGTCTTACTGTATCTATTTTATATATAGGAGAACAACTATTCACTGATTTATTTCCCGCCTTATCTGTAAATTGAGCACATAATCTTATATTTCCTTCATTATTTGCTAAAGAAATAATATTTGCAACTAAGATATTTGCAATATTTATATTTGGAGTACATGCTCCTCCATTTGAACTAATACAATAGAATCCGTTATAAAGTCCACTTCCACCCGAATCCGATCCATTTACCGTTAAACTGGGCGCGGTAATATACCAACTATTGCTTCCGTTAGGATTTCCTGATATTTTAAAAGATGTTCCAGGTTGGATTTTATCAATATTGTATGCTTGAGTACATTTTTTTTCACTTGTTCTTCCAATCACATCAGTCGCTTGAACACATACCATTTGGTTGGTTCCATTAGTATCTAGCACAATAGAAGATTTACTTGTTCTACTTTTATCACCAGATGAACCATTTAAGTTTAAGTTGATGTTCGGATCACAACTTCCATTTTTGGAAGCACAATATTTTGCACTTGCCACCCCACTTTGAGAATCGGTAATCGTAACATTCACTTGAACAGATTGAAACCAGTTATTTCCAGTAGTTCCCCCTGTTGTCTGGGCATTCAGCGTAATTGCTGGTGGAACTTCATCTACTTTACTTACTACAACACTTTTGGCGTTACTGATATTTCCAGCTTGGTCTTTTACATAAAGATACCAAGTCCCATTTTTATCTGCAGTTCCTTCCAATTTTTGTGAACTTGTTGGAAAATCTTTCACTTCATTCCAAGTATTTGGTACTGTATTACTTGCTGTAAAAGCATAAGCTGATATGCCACTTAATACATCAATTGCATTTCCTTCTAAACGATTCGTCTTAGCCCATGCTGTATCTTTTACACTAAAAGATGTAATATTTGGAAGAGTCTTATCAATTTGATAAACAGGTGAACACTCAGTTTTACTCATTCTTCCTGAAACATCAATAGCTTGTGCACAAACTTTCACATTTCCTTCTCTTAAGTTTACTGTTGCTGTTCTCATTTTATCGGAAACAAATCCAGATAAAATTAAAGGTAAATGAGGCGTACAACTTGTATCTGTAGTAATACAGTAGTTTGCACTGACAACTCCAGATTCAGTATCTGCTATAGTAATCGTCATTGTTGGTAAAGTCTCTTTATACCAACCATTTTCTCCAGTTGGATTCCTAGGATTGATGCTAAAACTTGGTTTAGGATCTTCTGAATCTATATTTTCTACCGTAATACGATAATTTCCATTATTTTTTAAATCATCATCGCTAACTACGTTACCAACATTATCTTTTACACACAAATAATAAGTTCCTGCACTTAAATAATCATAATGGGTTCCCTCAGTTTCACTTTTATAATCTGTTACAAGTTGACAAGTATTTTCTTGAATCTCTTCTACAAAAGCATACCCGTTCACTCCACTTCCAAAGCCATCACTTATATTAAAGTCTACTCTTCTTTGTCCAGTTGTTACAATCTCGTTATTTATATGAATTTCATTTACCGTCGGTCTTTGAACATCTAATAAAACTTTTGTCGAAGCATTATTTTTAAAAACTGCTCCACTCTCATTTAAAGTAAGAGTAAGTTGCAATCGCACCTCAACATTTTTGATTCCGTTTTCATAAGTATCTACTAAATATTTTTGACAATTATCTGAATTTATATCAGCTGTATTACATCTGATAGGAGATTGTCCACTCCAAGAAACTTCACTAATCACACCTTTATTTTCATACTCTGATTTTAAACGATATTTAACGTATACTTTATCTTGTTTTAACCAAGTATTCGCATTATCTCTCGTTATAATCTCGCCATTTTCATCTTCTAAATAAAATTCTACCATTCCAAATAAACTATCTAAATAATTTTCGTCGTAGCATTTATCACTTTCCGTAATGCTTGCTTCATATCCTGAATTATTATAAGTGACTGTAACAATATCACAAGACATATCTCTTTTAGTCACAGGATCTTTATAATCTCCTAACTCGCTATCGGGTGAAAGAACTCCTGCTTCCATAAGAGTTTTCACATCAAAGACACTTTTTCTTACTTCCTCTGCGTATTTCTCGCTTTTTCCTTTTAATTCTTTTATTTTACTTTCCAACATACTTTGATTGATATGGTTAGAAATGGTTAAATATACTGGTACTGAAACACCAATTAACAATCCTAATATCGCGATCACTGCTAAAAGTTCTATTAATGTAAATCCTTTTTTCATATACCTCATACCTTACCTATTCTTTTATATCTTCATTTTATCATAAAATCTTTATGATTCAAAGAATTTATGCCTTGTCTTTTTCTGCTTTTATTGATAAAATATTTCTTGTTTAGGGGGCTTCTGTATGACTGAAGGTTGGAATCAAAAATTAATCCATCATTTAATTCAAGTAACGAAAGAAGATTTACATCAAAAAGACTTAACTTTTTATCAAAAAAAGTTTTTAGAAAACCAATTGATGGAATTAAAGCAATTAAGAAAAAATTCTACGGAAAAGAAATGTATTTATTTAGATAAAGATCAAATTTTAAGAAAAGATGTCTATGAAGAATATAAAAAAATTCCTCATTGGATTAAAGAAGTAATTTTGAATAGTCTTTTTCTGTACAGAGAATATGACAAAGATGCTTTTTATCAAGAACTTCCTTCTTCTTTTTTGACAACAAAAGAATTACTTCAAGAGTCTTTTCAGTATATTGACTGGCTTCATTACAAACCATTTATTCATTTTGTTCAAAAGTATTTTTTAGATCATCATGATTTTTTACAAATGAATTTTCATAATCCAAATTATTTAGGTGAAACAATCACGTGCTTGGTTAGAAGTCGTTATTATCCTTTTATTCGCATGAGTAAGAAAAATACTATAGAAGATATTGCTACATTAAGTCATGAGCTTTTTCATGCTTATTATTTTCAAAATCCATGTGAAATGGAACAAACCTATTTATGGTATCTCACTGAATTAGAAGGAGATTTAAGTGACTTTCTCTTTTCTTGTTATTTAGAAGAGAAACATGTTTCTCCAAAAATTGTCGAGAATATCCGTGACAACTATTTTGCCAATGGTTTTAATCAGCTTTATTCTCTTTATTTATGTGACTTAGTTTGTAAAGAATATGAACAGACACATCAAATAGATTTAGAAAAAACAGAATTGCAAACTTTAGATAGTCCGTTTGCTTTCTATGATAATGATTTTTTAAAAAGTATTTTATCATTAGAACCCATTCAAAATGCTAAGTATGCTTTAGCTTTTCTTATCAATTTAGATTTGGCAGACATTTATGAAGAAAATCTTCAAGATTCAATGAAAATCATTGAAAATATTCGAAAGAATGCAAACGGCAATTTTTTCAAAACTTTATCTTGCAATCATGTTCATTTTTATGAAGATCACTATGAAAGAATACTTAAATACATTCAAAAAGCATCCCATTAAGATGCGTTTTCTTTTAATACATACATATATTTTTTTAAAGCAAAGTAATCTGGAACAATTAAATCTTCGTCTTTGACACCTACAAGTACGCTATCATATTTTTTATAATTTAAAATACAAACTTTTTGATAACCCTCTACCGCAATATCAGCAAGCTCTTCTAGATTAATATTGTATTTTTCTAATAAATTCGGATTTTTTTGGATATCTTGAATTTTTAATTCTCTACCTACATACACTCTTTGATTCCATTTCTTTTTTTTCTTTTGAAAAGTAATAATCATCCCTGTAATTAAGGGAATAGACAAAGAAAGTTGTTTTTCTAAAAACTCAAAAGGATACCCTTTCGTTTCTTTGGTTAAAGAATTTTTGCCAATGTAAAATTGTAATGAAAAATTTTTCATATGAATCACCAGTACGACTTATTGTAAAGGGTTTATGAGAAAAAGTCAATGTTCAAATGACGAAGGTATATTTTCGTAGTATATTAAAAAAGGCTTTTAAGCCTTTTTTAACTCTTCAATTTCTTCAACAGACAAACCTGTGACTTCAGAAATGTAAGAAATGTCAGATTTTGTCGAAAATCACTAAAAAGTTAACCCATTCACATTAGATTTCAAAAAAATTAATAAGCTTTCGCTTATTAATTTGTAGTCGTTCCTTTTGCACTCGCAATTTGATTTGCTATATAATTAGAATATTGTTTTTTGATATCTTCATCTTTAATGTCCATATCATATTTTTTTCTAAGTTCATCCATCGCGGTTACCCGAATGGTTGCATCTTCAGAAAGTTTTTCATTTGCAAGTGTTTCAGTAATTTCATCTTTCTTATCTTCATATTTTGGCTTTTCACTAGAAGATTCACGATAAATGATATGATAACCAAGCTCTGTTGTAATGACACTCTTAGAATATTCACCATCTTTTAATTCTCTTGCTGCTTTTAATAATTCATCGTATGCACTTGGTAAAGTATTTGTATTAATAGAACCTAAGTCTCCTCCATTATCTTTCGTCGCTGCATCAGCTGAATATTCTTTTGCAAGTTCTTTAAATTTAGCAAACTTATCTTCAGCTTCATCTAACTTCTTAATAATATCATTCACTTTGTTTTTAGCGTCTGTTTCTAATTTTGTTTTATCTTCACTAGATGTTTCACTTGTAACACCAGTTTCAATTAAGATATGACTAACTTTTACATCGCCATAAATATTCTTATCATAGTAAGATTCTTTTTCTTTATCTGTTACTAAAGTTTTTGCATAATCTAAAATGGCTTTTTGTTGTAAAGAACTTAGATAAATCGCATTTTGATAAGCATCTACAGAACCATAGTAAGCTTCAATTTGATCTTTTCCATATGTATCAATCATAGAATCTACTGCACTCTTTGCATTTTTCTTTAATGTTTCTAAATCATCTGGATATTCATGTTCCAATATTTTTGTATCCATAAGTGTTAGCAATGCATCAAGTCCATATGTTTCTTTCATTTGTGTATAAATTTCATTTGCTGATACCCCTTCTAAATCTTTAAAATTTACAACAGCTTCACTTCCATCACTTAGTTTAGGAATTTCTCCACATCCACATAAAAGTAAAGTACAAGCTCCTATTGTAAACATTTTTGCATATTTTTTCATTTCTTTCTCCTCGTTTCTGTAACATCTTTATTATAACAATAATACTTCTTAAAAACAAGGCTTTTTGAGCTGTCACCAAAGAAAAAAAGAAGCATTTACTATAAATGAAAAGACAAATAAAGGAGGGAGATTTATGAATTGTGGCAATGGGAATAATATAGGACCTGCGATTATACTTGTATTATTCATTTTATTAATCTTGATTGTAGGAGCATTCATTTAGTCTTTAAATAAAGGAGGTGCCTTATATGTGTTGCAAAAATGAAGGAAATCAAGGATGTGGATGCAATAATGGAAATAGTAACTTTTTAAATGGAGCATTCATTATTTTAATCCTATACATTTTACTTGCAATTATACTAGGCGGTTTAATTTTCTAAAGAAGGGAAATCATCCTTTCTTTTTTAATGACATTAAAAAACTGACCGAAGTCAGTTTACATTACATATGATAAATTTTATTTTTCTTAGTTAGAAAATATAATCCACCAGCAACAGCTACTCCTGCAATTATAACAGCATATGGCATAAATGAACCAGTTTTAGGATTTTCTGTAGTTGTTGTACATTTTGCATCATATTCTTCTTTTGTACATTCTGCACCATTTTCACAGTAATATTTTGTGTTTCCTTCTTTATCTGTATCAGTTTTACATTTTGGAGTATCTGGAGTGTCTGGTGTATCTGGAGTTGTTCTTTTCATTTTCATGATGCACTCTTTCTCATCGCCTCCAGTGGCTTCAGAAGTATCAAAAGTTAAATAAGCAACATATCCATCAGTTAAAGCTTCTGTTTTAGATATTCCAGTTTCATTTTGAAACTCAATATGAATTAATGAAGGATCATTAGCATCTACTTCACAACGAACTTCTTTCCATCCACCAGCTGTATTTGCAGTACATTTTGTAAATTTAAATTTAGAATTTGCCATTGTAATATCTGCAGAATAAACTGTTTGCAAACTTTCTCCATTCGTAATTTGTAATCCTAAGTAAAGATTCGCTACATTATTAGAATTTCCCTTAATGGAAATTCCTTCTTCTCCTTTTCCAATAGAATTCGTTGTCATTGCTCTTGACGTTGCTCCAAAATACTCAATAGTCGCTGCCTTTGCTACAATTGGGCTGCATACTAAACAAAGCACAAATAATAAAACTCCTAAAATTCCTTTCTTTTTCATTACAAAAACCTCTTTTCTTTTTTTATTATGTCTCAATTATATCATAAAAATACAAAAATTCTACCCTTTTTGACATTTTTTACATTATTTAACAAAAAAAGTTCTTTGAAAGAACTTTCTCTATGAAGCACTACCACATTTTTTTACACTGTTAAACTCATTTGCTGAATAACTTTCCACATCTCCTTCAGTTAATGTCTCTGTTTTGTTTACCACCATAAACAAATCACCAGCCATCCATCCAGTAATGGTAAGTTTACGATTCGTATCTAATGAAAATTGAACACTGCCTTCGTAATGATTTGGATTTTTAAAATGATCTTCATTTACTAAATCTTCAATAGTAATACATTCAGTTGGATTTTTTAATGTTAATTTATTATCCATCATATCTAAATTAGCTTTTATTCTTGCAGCATCCATAAGACCTAAAAAATCATTACGATAACTTCTTTTTCTTGCTGTATCCAAAGCACCATTTACACTCGCACCTGCAACTAACATTAAGATTGCTAAAACCACAATAACGGCTAATAATTCTACTAAAGTAAATCCCTTTTGACTTTTCATAAGAGTCACTCCTACTCTAACAATAATTATAATAAATCGAATTATTAAAGTCAAGAGTCACCCACCAATTTTTTTTCATAAAATATAGTAGGTGATTTCATATGCGAAGATGTAATCGTGGATGTAACCGCGGAGGTGGTTTCTTTACTGTTTTAGCTATCTTTGGTTTAAGTATTTTAATTTTTTATCAAGTTTTATTAACACTTATTTTACCATTTCGTTTTAACATTTTTATTTTACTCATTGAAATATTTATTTTGTTATTTTTGCTCTACCGCATAGTATGGCCTTATTAGTTCTTCTGTTTTATAAACATAATCTAAAACTTTACGAATACTTTTAATTTTTTCGAATTCACTTCCCTTTTGTTCAAACTTTGGAGGAATGGAAATGACTATGAAGAATAACATTTTTTCTTCTTCACTCCAAGGACAAATATGAGCATATTCTTTTAAAAGAGTATCAAAAGGAAGTTCAAAAAAGCTTTCTTGATAAAATTTGACTAAATCTAAGACTGGACTATCTTTCCTAGAGTTCTCCCAACTAAGTAGACAATCTTTATCACATTTATGAAAGTGATTTAAACATAAATGATTATGAATTTGGCAGATCCGATACTTCTTTAAAGTAGATACTTTTTGATACCAATTTTCTAACTCAGAACGACTAAATTTTAAAGAGGCTAAGATTTTTGAAAAATTAGTAAGAAGCAAATATTCACTAGGACTTGGAAAAACATTTTTAAAGTATTCTTCATAAGCATAGTTATAGAAATATTCTAAGTAATCAATTTGTTCTAAAACTTCATCATAAATTTTTTGATATTCATCTAAACTTACTTCTTTATAGTAAGTTGTTTTTTGATGGAGTAAAGCTACTACTTTCATAAAATCGCTTGCTTTTTGTTCTAATGGCATATAGGTATCGGGAACATATTCAAAGATATTCACGCCTTCCCTAGAGTCATCTAATAGCTCTGGAAAATAAGAAAAACTACGACTATGTAAATAATCGTATAATTCTTTCATATCTCTTGTTTTTTCTTTGATAACAATATTGCCACTTGTGGATTCTAAGATTTCTACATTACCAGTAATCGTTACTTTGGTTGGTTTGTAGATTTCGCGAATCACTTCAATACTTTTACGATTCATCATTAGATGGAATGATTAATTTTTCTCCAGCAGCAAGATTACTTAAATCATTATAATCAGCAAGCATATTTAAGTTCGAGTTATACATGGTACAAATGGTTTCTACCGTTTCTCCATCTTTTACAATATGAATATGATAAGTTGCATATTCTTCCTCATTTGTGACACTTTCTAAGACTACATCTTCACTGTTATTCATGACCTCACTATCCATAGGCATCGCATCCGTTCTTTCTAGTGATTCTTCTAGTACTTCAGGTTCTTGAGGTTCAGTTGTTTCTTCTACTTCTTCAAATTCTTCTTGCTTCTCTTCTTCTACTGGTTCTTCTTCTCTTTCTTCTAACATTTCTAAAATTTCATCGGTATTTACAACAGGTGGTTCTTCTAAAATATCCATATCTTCAGATGGCTCTTCTTCTGTTTTTTCTTCTCCACAAAGCTCTAATTCAATATTTACTTTAATCTTACTATCTCCTAGTAAGTCATAAGCAAAATCACTAATTTCTAAAGAAATACTGTCTTCAATAATATTATCAGGTATCTCAATGGAAAATGGAATCTTAAAAGAAAATGGAATTAAATTTGCACTTACTTCATGACTTTTATAATCTCCTGTTACAAATAAGTTTCCATCTATTGAAGTATCATGAACTTCAAATTCTCTTTCTAATGAAATACTGGTAATTTCACTTAACTTTGTTGAAAAATCTAGTTCTTTTGAAAAAGGTATTATGTTTTTCAAATCAAATCATCCTTTCTTATAAAAGATATGAAAAAAAAAGAAAAAAATTACTTTTCTTCAATTCATAATCCCACTTCTTCTAAAACTATTGCTATAAATTCGTACAATTTAATGTAAGGCTGTTCATAATGGTTAGTTAAAGAAGAGATATAATCTTTATTTTCTTCATGAAATTTAGTGATTTTCCTAGCATTTTCGATGGCTCTTTTTACATCTTCTAATGTAATTTGATTCAATATTTTTTCAATGTTTTCTTCTGATTTAATATTATCATCTTTTTCTAAATGATAAACTTTTTTTAATTCTTTTTCATAGCCATTGGTTTTCGTTATCTTTTTTTGAAAATTCTTTTTATGTAATAAAAGCCATAAATCAAAATTAACATTGGAATATCCTAAAATAATAGAATGTTTTTCTCCATAATGTAAAGCTTCTACAAAATCTTGTTTGAAATCATAATCAAATATTGCGACTATTTTTTTGTTTTTTATGAGTTCTTTTTGATTTGCAAAAGTAGCCGATTTCAAAGATTTTTGAACAATGTAAAGAGGTCCTCCCCCATTCGAAGAAGTAAAACGAAAGTTCACACGCTTTGTTGCATCTTTATTTTGATTAATTAAAAATTGTAAATGTTTTAAATACTTTTCTTCCTGTAATCCTTCATAGACTCCATAATAATTAATTGTTCCTTTTTGCATATTACACCTCGTGTTCTTTAATTTCTGAAATAATTTGTCCAAAATCTATATTAGATAATATGGTATATTTTCCCTCCAAATAATTTTTTAAATATTCATCATTTTCATCATAATCTTCTAAGTTTGATATGGTTGAAACATAATTTTCATCTTTTTCGGTAAATAAAACTTCATCTTCTCGAAATAAGTTTTTGTTTAAATATACTGGATTATGAGTTGTAAAAATAAGTTGTGCACCTAAATTATTAATCCGTTTATCTTCAAATGCTTTTATAATTCCAGCTACAATCTCAGGATGTAAACTATTATCAAGTTCATCAACGACTAAAGTAGAACCATGAAGAATTGTTTCAATAAAAGGTCCTAAAAAATTTAATAATTTGAGTGTTCCTTCTGATTCGGATATATGAGCCGGAATTTTTAATCGAAAGGCATTTTCATCTTTTCCAGTGTAATAAATAGATTCAATATCTGTTTTATAATTCCCACTTTCTTGTTTTGAAACTTTAAAATAAATTTCTTGTGGGCCAAAATCAGCTTTTTTTAAAAATTTAGAAACATACTCATTATAGTAATTCATATTATTGAATTCGTTATTATCTACTTCAATATGGACATTAATGTCATCTAATCCTTCAAATATATTTAAATTTTCTATAAAATAACCTTTTACTTTATTCACAAGTTCGTCATTAATATTAAACCATGATGTGAACACTTGAGTATTAAAGTTATTATTCTCTAAAATGTTTTCCATTTTTGTTAAATAATCATTATCTAGATGAGACATATAAATTTTTTCTTTTTCCGTTTTATGAAATGTCACTTTGTTCTTATTTCTTGTAAATACTTCAATATTATCAATATACAGTTTTTCAAACAACACCGATGGTATTACTGTATTATTTTCTTCTTTATTTTCAATAGAAAGTTCATATTTAAAGATATTATCTTGATATAAAAATTCTATCCATAGCTCCATAGGTGATAAGAATGTTTGATAGCTATGAATAAAATGATAAATTGGAATATTAAATAACATTCCTTTAGTATCATTTGAAACAACTTTTCCTTCTAAAATGATTTCTTTTAATAATTGCATTCCTAAAATGATACTTGTTTTACCAGAAGCATTATTTCCATAAATTACTTTTACAGGAAGAAAAGAATGTTCTTCTTTTTCAATTAAAGTATCTTCTAAAGAATTTGATTTTCCTTTTTGCATCGATAAATTCGATATATTAGAAAAGGAGCGAAAGTTTTTAAAACCAAAGTTTATCATCATACAAATCACTTCTCCTCACTAATTAAAGTATACAACAATTTCCTTTTTATTACAACTGCATTCAAAAAATTTACTTCTTCTCTCTTTCTTATTTCTATGTTAAAATGAATATATTAAATAAGAAGGTGGTTGTATGAAAGAAGAAATTTTTAAAGCTTATGATATTCGTGGAGTTTATCCTAGTGAAATTAATGAAACCGTTGCATATATTATAGGAAAAAGTTATGGAACGTATTTACAAAAGTTTTTAGATAAAAGAAAATGTGTGATTGGTCATGATAATCGGCTTTCTTCTCCAAGTCTTACGTATGCTTTAAAGGAAGGACTACTAAGTTCAGGAATTAATGTGATTGATTATGGAGAAATAACGACTCCGATGCATTATTATACAAGATATATTGAGAATACTTATGGAATTATGGTTACAGCAAGTCATAATCCTAAGGATGATAATGGATTTAAGTTTTCGTTTGATGATCTTGCCAATGCTAGAGGAAAAATGATTGAAAATTTTAAAAATTTTACTTTAGAAGGAAAGTTTTTAGAAGGGCAAGGAATGTATGAACAAAGAGATATCAGAAAGTCTTACTTAAATTATTTAAAAGAAAATATTCATATGGGAGAAAAAACTTTAAAAGTTGTGATTGATGCAGGTAACGGGGTCACTTCAACAATTATGAAAGAAGCTCATCAAATGTTTTCTAATTTAGATGTTACTTATATTTGTGATGAAAATGATGGGACTTTTCCAAATCATCATCCAGACCCTGCTGTAGAAGAAAACATGCAAATGTTAAAGGATAAAGTCTTAGAAGTTCATGCTGACTTAGGTATTGCTTATGATGGCGATGGCGACCGATTAGGAATCATTGATGAACTTGGTCATTTTATCATGGCTGATAAATATATGATCGTAGCCGTTCGTGACTTAATTTCCAAAGTAGAAAATAAAACATTTCTTTGTGATGTCAAATGTTCTAAAGCTTTAACCGAAGAAATTAAAAATCTTGGTGGTAATGTTTTCATGAATCGGACTGGAACCAGTTTTACCGAAAGCGAGACAAAAAAAAGAAATATTCCTTTAGGTGGTGAGCTTTCTGGACACATCTTCTTTAATGATCGAGGTCCTGAAGTTTGTTCAGCTATTTATGCAGGACTTCGTTTCTTAGAAATCTTATCCAAAACAGATCAAACTTTTAGTGAATTACTTGCAAATATTCCAGAGTATCTGTCTACTCCAGAAATTAAAATACCAACATCGAATGAAACAAAGTTTGAAATTGTATCAAAAGTACTCGATTATGTGAAAGAAAAAGGATACGATTATATTGATACAGATGGTGTTCGAGTGGAAAAAGAAAGCTCTTGGGGACTTATTCGAGCAAGTAATACAGGTCCTAACCTCACCTTGCGTTTTGAAGCCAAGACAGAAGAAGAATTAGAAAGTATTCAAAAAGAATTTACTGATGTCGTGAGTAAACTCATCATGTAAATTCTTTTTTTCAATTTCATTTTCTTTATACATATAACTTATGGGGTTAAAACGATACGAAAACTAGCATATGTAGCTGCGCTACCATAAGTTCTAAGAAAGGCTCCAACACCTGTTTCAGTACCATTGGTGTAACTTCCACCTCGCATAAACCATGGATGTCCATGATCGATAAAGAAGGAATCATCAGCATTATAACTGCCTATATGTCTTACAGTTTCACCATTATTATAAGATACTTGATAAAATGGGCCAAATTCTTTTGTTCCATCTCCTAAATGTCCTCTTTGATATGTAATATCAGAAGTATTATAATCATATAAATCATAATATTTACTGGATGGCCAGGCTTTTCCATCCATTTTACTACCATTACTACTATCGTTAGAATATGGTCCATTAAACCCTGAATTGGATGTGGTATTTGGTCCACTTGTAGGAATAGCTACTTCATCTTTTGCCTGCATAACCCCCATAACATATTCCCAAGCCCCGCCAGCCATATCATAGATTCCTGAATAATTTCCTGTTGTACTGGATTTTTGACTTTCTTTTAAATAATAACTTCTAATACTCCCACTCTCTAAAGTCAATAAATCGTTAGATCTTTCATAGCTATTACAAGATAAGCTAGTAGCTGTATATCCACATGTAGGTTCTTGTTCCGTGCTATATCCTGTAATATAGCTACTATTATTATTAATCCTTACTTCTGTACAATTTGTATTATTACCATTACATCTTCCATATTTTGATTGGGTTAAATAGGCAACTGCTCCCCATTCCATATTTTTCATCAAATGACTTTCTAAGTCTCTAAAATACTCATATGCTGTATAAAATGCATTTGCTACTTGTATTCCTCTCCAACTATATACATTTGGTTTAATAATCACTTTTGTAGATGCTTGCTTATTTTTTTGAGCTCCTTGTGTACTCCAACTAGTTGTTGATATTACATTCGAATTATCTTCATTTTGATTATATCCTGTTTCAAATTTAGCAACCCAGAACCCATTACTATCAAAACTTGTAAATGCTGGATGAATAATTGTTGTTCCTTGTTCTAGTGAAGTAGAAATGGTATTATCTTTTCCCTCAAATGTAATTACAAATCCATGATTTGTTGCTTTATTTCCATCTGTATTTGTTTCTTTCATAGCACTATACACACTCGATGCATCTGATAAATTTTTTAAATCGGTTACCGTTTGATAACTATTAAATTTTTCTTCACTATCTTGTAACTGATATTTATATCTCGGAATCCATACAAAATAACTTTCAATATCACTTTCTGGTATTTCTTCTCCTGAAGCATAATCATCTGATTTTCCATCTCGGAGTATCACTGCATTTGCCCATTGTTTATCTGTATAACTGTACCACTTATCTGTGATATCTGCTTTTGTAACTTTTCCTCCTGTTGCTTCTACATATTTAATATCAGTAGGTTTTTCTTCCCATATTTTTACTGGTACTAATCTTCCATTCATAAGATCTGGGATAGCTCCATTTAATATTGTTTCTTTATATATTTTCTTAAAATGTAAATAACATTTTGTTTTCGTTGTTGTTATATCTTTTAATTCTATGCTCCATCTTTCATCATTCCAATTGACATTACTTATTTGTTTTCCAGTTGTCATATCTATACAATAACTTGAACTGGTATCTAATGAATAACCCTCGTCTTTTTTAGGGACCTCTTTTACTAAAGCATCATCTTTATAAAAAGCAAACTCTATATCTCCCATATCTCCTACTTTTCCTTTAATCACATTTTGATTTGTTCTGACTTCGAATATTGCAAATGTTCGATAAATGATTACCCCTGAAACTAATAAAATACAGACTATTGTAAAGACTATAATTCCTATTCTTTTATTATCTCTTTCTTTAAATCTTTTTAGTTTCATATCTTTCCACTCCTATTTTAATTATAGGATAGAAGTAAATTTTTGTAAATATATTTTTAAGCTATTTACTTAAATTTATTAAGTTAATGATGTATGGCAAAAAACACATATTTTTATCATAATGGTACTGAGGTTTTATCTATTATATACTTAGGAGGCAAGAATATGAAATATATGGAAAAAGATAAAGAAAAATTACTTTTAATGATTGGAAAAAATGTAAACTATTATAGATTTCATTGTAACAATAAAAAAATAATGAATGAGAAAGGATTTGTTACCATTGAACGCCTTGCAGAAGAAATTGGAAGTAGCCCTAATATGATTTATAACTTAACGGCTAAAAGTGTGAAACAAGGAGTTTCGATTGTATTCATTGATAAAATTGCAAAAGTTCTAGACGTTTCTCTTTCCTGTTTCTTTTTAAAAGAACCGATTCTAAATCCTCCAAAATACTAAAAAAAGATAGTACCTAAATACTATCTAATGCAAGTAGAATCATTTGATCTAAAGATTTTTCTCTTTCTTCTGGAGATAAGAAGTCTTCACTATACTTACTATCGACAACAGTTAAAATAGCTGCTGACTCTTTCTCAAAACTATTGGCAATATGGAATAAAGCAAATGTTTCCATTTCTTCCCCATAGAGTTCTATTTCTTCAGGAACTCTTTTTAGAACATGTTCATTATCAGAATAAAAGCCAAATTGTTCGGTACACATCACTGTTCCATAATGGTACTTTAGTCCTTTTTCTTTCGCGACTTCTAAAATATGTTTGGTTAAATCTTTACTTGGATATACATGATGCGTTGGGTCTCCATTATAAGAGTAAGCAAAATTAGCTTCGGTATAAGAGTCTTTCGCGATAATAAGATCTGGAACATGAATTTCTGGTCTTAAGGCTCCACAAGTTCCAATCCGAATAATTTTTTCAACTCCAAAGAAATAAAATAACTCAAAAGCATAAATACTTACACTTGGCATTCCCATACCATGAGCCATTACAGTGACTCTTTTATCTTTGTAATAACCAGTATACGCATACATATTTCTTACTGTATTCACAAGTTTTGCATTTGTTAAATACTTTTCAGCAATGTACTTGGCTCTCAATGGATCTCCAGGCATAATCACAACTGGGGCAATATCCTCTTTTGTACATTCAATATGAGCAGGCTTTAAGTGCTCCATCACTTTTGGTGCTTGCATGCACACCATCCTCTTTTCTATTCTTAAAATAAGAATATCAAAAAAGAGATAAAATGAAAATGGTTTCTTTCTTTTTCTATGTCAAGTCTTTACACTTTTTGAGAGATATGACATTTCTTCAAAATTTCTTTCATTTCTTCTTCGGATTCGTCTAAAAAATCAATTCTACCATAACGAATACCTAAAGACTTTAAATCTTCTATTTCACTTATTCGATCTATTGGTTTTCGGTGATAGATATGAACTGTTCGATCTTGATCCACGATAACAGGATATTTCCCATTCACGCTTTCTAATTCATAAGTGCCATCCGTCATTTCAGGATGTCTTTTGAGTAACATGTCTTCCACTCTTCCATAAATTAAAACTTCGACAGGATAATTGGAAATAGTTGGAAAACACTTGAGTTCAGTTAAATTCATTTCCACAGATAGGCCTATTTTTTGAACTCCTAGTTTTAAAAGAAGTTCACAAGTACAAGAATTAGCCACATTTAATGTATAATTAGAAATCATAGATTTATTCTTTTCTTTATATATTGTTCCAAAGTCTTGAACAAGTAAACAATTTGGTAAGTTTTCTTCTTCTTTTACTCGAGAGGTTAAATAATAGACTTCAGGATGTTTTAAACAAAGTTCTAGGGAATCCGAATAAATATTTTGAATTTCATAATGACTTACTATTTCATATTGTTTTTCAGATCGAACAAGTACACTAAAAATCATCATCTTCCCATCCTTTCTTTTGTTAATTTATCGAGTCCTTCTCTTCGAAGTTCATTTAAATGAGACACAACGACAAACAAACCAGCTTCAACTTCTATTTCTAAACTCTTTAACTCATAAGGTGTTCCGCCAAGTTTTCTTAAATTTTTTTCGATTTCTTCCTTGGTTGTCGCCCGACTTCTTGCTTTCTCGACTATTTTACGTTCAATAGTTACCGTATGAGCATGATCTTGAATTGTTAACTCACAACTTTCTAAAGTAAAGTTTCCTTTCATCGTAATGGGAATCTTTTTTTCTTCCATGTTTTCAAGTTCTTCATTTAATTTTTTATCTATCGTTTTTCGCACCTTCCACTTTTCTTTGATACCAAACTTATTATCTAAAAAGATAATATCCCCTTTTTTGGCATGAGAAATGAGAAGTCCATTCTTATCATATAAGAAGTTTACAATTTGTCCATACTCCGTATTTCCAAAGCGAATCCCATCTTCTTGATTTAAGTCTTTTGTTAAAAGAATTTTTAGTTTTTTGGGATTTGCTTCAATAATTTGGCCAATCACAATACCTAAATGATTTGGAGTCTTTTCATTATAAATATTTTCTTCATCTAATAAATAGCCTTTTGTAAATTCACGGTTAAACACTTGATAGATTTTTTCCTCGTCTTCTTTCGTTACTTCTAAATTTTGATCTAAATATTTACGATACAATCTCGTAAGTAAGGCTACATATTCTTTACTTTTCATTCGGCCTTCAATTTTAAAACTTGTGACTTTACTCTTTTTAAGTTCTTTTAAATCTCTTAAAGTATATAAATCTTTCGTTGATAAAAGATAGTCACCACTTATGGGGACAATTTTATTATCTTTCCAAAGCCTATATTTTTCTCGACAACATTGAGCACATGTTCCACGGTTGCCACTTCGTCCATTATTTAAGGCACTGAATAAACAACAACCCGAGAAAGATACACATAATGCTCCATGAATAAAAACTTCATATTCTATATCATCAGGAAGACGATTTATTTCCTTTAAAGACATTTCTCTATCTAAAACCACTCTCTTCACACCTAACGTTTTTAAAAATTCAATTTGATTTTTAGAAAACGTATGAGCTTGAGTAGATACATGAACCACAAGGTTTGGAATATTCTCATGTATCCAAGAAATGAGTCCTATATCAGACACAATCACTGCATCTACATGATTTTCATTCAAAAATCGTAAATAGTTTTGAACTTCTTTTAGTTCTCGTTCCATCACCATCGTATTTACAGTAACATAAACTTTGACATCATAAAGATGACTATAGGAAATAGCACTCACAAGTTCTTCATTCGTAAAATTATCGGCATAAGCTCTGGCTCCAAAACGTTTACCACCTAAGTAGACGGCATCACACCCATTGTGAATGGCAACTCTCAAATGTTCCATACTTTGCACGGGCACTAGTAACTCTTTTTTCATAGATTGCTCCTTTTTTTACTTATTATAAAACAATTCGACATTTTTTGACAATTTTTTTCGAAACTTTCAAGTATAATACAGACTTTGTAGGTGACATTATGGATGTAAATGGGTATCCTTTAGATGAGGAACAATTAAAACCAATTTTAGAAAATGAAAAATATTCTCTTATCTTAGCGGGAGCAGGAACTGGTAAAACAACAACGTTAGTTGGGAAAATCAAATATTTATTGAAGAAAAAACTTTATAAACCAGAAGAAATTGTTTGTATTTCTTTTACGAAAGAAGCGGTCTCTCATTTAGAAGAAGTGATTTACAATAATACAAATGAAAGAATTTCTTGTCTTACGTTTCATAAACTTGCTTTAAATATTTTGGCTTTGCATGAGGAACATTATTCGATTTCAAGACCTTACTTACTTGATGAAGTGATAGACCATTTCTTTGAATCTTATTGTTTTGGAAATGAGGCTTTGCAAAAAATTGTGTATCAAAAGTTTCTTCTTTCGTTTTCTAAAAAAGATAAAGATTGGGAGCATATTTTAAAATCAAAAGATTTTCTTGCCTATAAGAAAACTTTGAAAACCTTCTTAACTCTTTTTAAAAGTCACAAGTACACCAAAGAAGATTTAAAAAAATGGATGAGCATAAAAAAATGGAAAGATACTTTGCTTCTCCTTTACTCCATTTATACGATTTATGAAACAGAAAAAGAAAGTGTAAAATCTATTGATTTTGATGATATGCTTACTCTTGCTACTGAATCTTTAAAAAGAAAAGGTTCCCCTTTTCCTTATAAAATGATTTTGGTCGATGAATTTCAAGATTCTTCCTTGATTCGATTTGAACTCATTCAAACTTTAGTTTCTTTAAACGATGCTTCTTTCTGTGTTGTTGGTGATGACTATCAATCTATTTATCATTTTTCAGGATGTGACATTCAAATATTTTTAAATTTTCAAAAGTATTATCCGACAAGTAAAATTTATAAAATTCAAAAAACTTATCGAAATAGTAAAGAACTTGTTGAAACAGCGGGATATTTTATTCAAAAAAACAAAAGTCAAATTCCAAAAGAACTTAAAAGCGATAAACGTCTAGAAAAACCCATTGTATTTGTTTATGCAAGAAATATGAAGAATGCTTTTTTAGAAATTTTAAAGAAAATACCCGAAGACGCAGAAATCTTAATCTTAGGTCGTAACAACATGGATCGAGAAAAATATTTACCCAAACATGAAATGAAAGATGATTTTCTTATTTTTCCAGAGCATCCCAATCGTAAAATCAAATTTCTAACCATTCACGCATCTAAGGGGCTCGAAAGCGATGTTGTGATTCTTTTAAATTTAGCTGATGACCTATATGGAATTCCATCCAAACAAAAAGAAGAAGGAATTTTATCTTTAGTGAATCATCGAATGATTTATCCTTATGAAGAAGAACGAAGACTTTTCTATGTTGCTTTAACAAGAACAAAATCAATCGTTTACTCTTTAATTCCGAAAGACAATCCTTCTTTATTTGCCCGTGAACTCAAACAAAATAAGAATGTTCAAAAACTTTATTTTTCTTGAAGTGTACTTTTGATATGCATTTTAGTAATCATTTGATAAAGTGTTTCCATATGAAAAAGTTGTTTTAAGAATGTTAAAATATAAAGTAAAGACGTAAGAGCAAGAACGACAATGATATAGTAATTGAAACTTACTTGAGAAAGCATTCCTTCATGATGAAATGCATATCCGATAAATAAAGTAATTACAGGGAGGAAGAAAAACTCCATAAATAATAGAAAATAATAGAAGAAATAATGATACCATTTTAGATTTTTCTCAGAATCAAATTCTAAGTTTAAATATTTCATACCTACGGTCTTTTTCTTTAAAAGAACAGGCATCACAACAAAATAAAAAAGATTTATAATGACAATTAAAACAAGAAAAACAGGAATGGAAAATAATTTTAATTTTCGTAAAAAGTAACTGATTCCAAGAATGGTGAAAATGCTCATGATAAAGTCGATTCCAAAACTTAAGATACGACGATTTGCTGAAACTACTTTGGCTTTTTCAAAAGACTTTTTATCAATTTCCTCTTTGGTTGGCAAGATTCTAAGAAATATAGCTCCTATCACAAAGCCAATCACTCCACCAAAGGTATTTAATATTAAATCATCGACATCAAAGGTTCGATATCCTCTTGGATAGATATAATAAAGACCAGTTAACTGAGTGAGTTCAAAGAATAAACTAAAACAAAAGCTATAGAAAAATGTTTTACGAAAGTTACATTTTAAATAGTAATGTAAAAATAAACCAAATGGAATGGTTAAAAAGATATTAAAGATGGCTTCATAAACTACTGGTGCTTTTAAAGCTGGAAAATACGTAGCAAAGTCACTGATTTCTAAATTTGTTTTATAAAAAATATCTTGGATAAATTGAAAAGGAATCAAGTTATAATTCGGTCTTGTAAGACTTGCTACAAATTCTTTGGATGGAAGTGGCAAGATGATTAAAAAATAAGCAGAAATTAAATATAATAAAAAAGCATAAACAATTAGGGAACGATAGAAACTCACCGAACCATATTTATGATAAGTATATAAAATATAAGGTAACGTAAATAGAAATGCTAATATTGGAAAAAAGATAAATGCTGTTTGAATGGAATAAGAAAACGTTTGCATGCTACCACCTCTTTACTACATAAGTATAACAGAAAAATAAGAAAAAAAGTGAATAAAGTTTGGACTTCTATTCACTTTAAAACTTTGAAAAAATCATTTTCTATTCAGCAGCTGGCCATTTCGAATGATCCCAATCTCTTCCTTGTAACATATTGATTCTTTCGGTATCATTAGAACAAATAATTCCTTCTTGTAAGTTTCCAGGTGTTGCATCACTATGACACCATTTTCCATTTCCAAGATTTACTAAATCCCAGTAATGACTAGGTCTACCTCCTACGTTGTCATTCGTATGAATAATTAATACTTCATAGCCTTTCGCTTGAAGAATGGCTTGTAAAACAAGAGCATGAACATAACAGTTTCCACGGTAATTCGTAAGTCCATACCAAACTGGGTCATTATCTCCCCATGAACTACTATAACCAATTAAATGTTTGACATATTCATTTACTTCTGGCACACTGTTACCAACACGATTTGCATGTTGTCTTACTAGATTATTCAAATCACTTTGATCATGTCTTACTGTAATTGTTCTCGATGCTGTGGCAGTATTGCCAGAAGAATCGGTCGCTGTATAGGTTGCATAATACGTTCCCGCGGTATTTACATTTACTTTACTAGAATTTACAGAAACACTCACATTTCCATCTTTATCATCCACAGCCTGAACACCTGATAAATAATTAATTTGAGTATATTTATTCACTGTGATATTGCCAAGTCCACTGATCACTGGAGGTGTGGTATCTTTCACAACAGATACGACTGCTTTTACCACAGTCTGAAGTCCATTTTTATCTACTCCAGTAATTGTAATTTCATAATCTCCTAAGACTCCGTACTTAATCTCGCCTTCCATTGTAGTAGTCACTTCACCCGAAGCATCCGTTGCAGAGACAATGATATCATCTTTGGTTACAGAGGTCACATTTTCATAAATATTCTTATTTTGTACTTCCACTTTTGGAGGGGTCGTATCTTGAACTTTGACACGTGAAGTATACGTTTCTCCATTGTAAATAACATGTAAAGTGTAATCTCCAAGGACTCCAGAATTTACACTTTGAATTTCTTCTTCTGGAACTTCAATTTCATCTTTTTCATTATAAAGAAGATTTTCTTTTTCAAACGTATCGCCTAATTCTAACTCATAATATGTTTTAATCACTCCAATATGTAAAGTTGTTTCGAGTCGTGTAAGATTCCCTGATGCATCACTTACTACAAGCTTTACTGGATAATCTCCAAAAGAAGAAATATTGACTTCATTTTCTAAAGAAACGGTCATGGAAGACAAATCTTTTTTAGAAACAATAAAATCATTTGGATCTATTTTATAATCAGTATAACGGTAGAGTTCTTCCACTTCCACTTCTGGAGGTGTTGTATCTTCAATTTTTAGAATACTTGTTTTCTTTTGTTTGAATACTTCAATTTCAATCGTATATTCCCCAACTTTCGTTAAATCTAAAGAATTCAAATCTGTTAAAAATACAGTATCTTTGGGAATCGCTTTATGAAAAAAGTCTTCTTGTGTAACACTTTCTCCAAGCTCAATCACAACCATCTCATTCATTCCATAATAAATTTGATAGAGTCCAATATAAAGAAGAATGGGTAAAACAAAAATAATAAAACTTAAAAGAAAATATACCCAATTGTTTTTAAAAAAATGACTGCTCTTTTTTGTCATACTACTATTCACTTCTTCTTTCATTCTTTAACATTCTATCAAAAATAGACTCTTTTTTCAATATATCCTATTTTTGAGTTTGCCCTTTTTGGAAAAAATAATATTCAATTTATATATGTAAAGTAAAAAATTATCCCTTTACATTCTTTTCAAAATAAAAGTAAATGTTTTATCTTTTAGTTTTTCGTATTTGTTGATACACTTGCTTACATTTTTAGCTTTTTAAGAAAAGAAAGATTTACAAATTTTCTTTTAAATATACAAGATTCTGATGTAAAACAGCTGATGAAAACACCTTTCAAAAAGTTGTTTAGTATAAATTTAAAATTTTGCTGATTTTATTACACAATAACAATTTGGTATTTTCTTTTTTTGCTTTAAAAACGCCACTTTTCATCATTTGAAAAATGGCATTTAGCACTCAACTTTTATATCTGCTTCCAAAAAGGGCAAACTCAAAATCCTATTTTTATTATGTCTAATGAATGCCAAAAAATAACACTTTTTTTAATTTATCTATAAATATATCAAAAATATTATTCAACAAAATGTAGAAAAGTTATCCAATGAAATTTGAAAATATCATCCAATGAAATTTAGAAATGTTATCCAATGAGGTGTTTGATCAAATAAAAAGGAAAGCTTGTATTTTTACTTTCCAAATTTTTTTGTTCAAATTTAACTTTTCATAAGTTCTTGAATATTTTTAATGACTTTTTTCTCAATTCTTGAAATATAAGACTGACTGATGCCTAACATGTCAGCCACTTCTTTTTGAGTATAACTTTCTGTATTATTAAGTCCATAACGTAAGACCATAATTTGTTTTTCACGTGGTGTTAGTTTATTAATTTCATTTGATACAAATTTACAGTCCACTGATTTTTCATACTCATCGCTCACTAAATCAGAGTCTGTTCCTAAAACATCTTCTAAATGAAGTTCATTTCCTTCATTATCATAATTTAAGCTATCTTCCAAAGAAATTTCTTTTTTTCTTTTCTTATTTTTTCTTAAAAACATTAAGATTTCATTGGCAATACAACGAGAAGCATACGTTGCTAGTTTAATATTTTTATCAATTTTATACGTATTAATTCCTTTAATTAAACCAATGGAGCCAATGCTTACTAAATCTTCCATGTCATACCCTGTTCCTTCATACTTTTTAGCTAAGAAGACTACAAGTCTTAAATTATGTTCAATCAGTTTATTCTTTGCATCGATATCTCCTTGTTGAGATTTAATAATGCATTCTAACTCTTCGTCTCTAGATAAAGGTGGTGGAAGTTTATCACTACTTCCAATAAAGAAACACTCACTATACTTTGCTTTTAACCAATTTAATATTTTTTTAATCATAATAGTTCCTCCAAACAATATGAATTTAATACACAGTCAATTCCATCACGCAGTAAATCTCCTTCGCTGATACCTACTAAATAATTTTTACTCTCTTTTTCATTTAAGGCAATCGAATCAATTTTAATACATCGCATAACCCCTTGATGATTCAAAGAATGATATGGAACATAAAGAACTTTGCTCAAGTCTACTCCTTTTAATAGACTTTCTCGAACTAAAATTACATATTTTTTAGTAATGGGATCTTGTAAATGATTTCCGGTATCTAGAAAAGAAGAAAACTCTTTGGTCTTGCCATTTAAAAATGTAATTTTAATTTGATAATGTTGCATATACTTTTTTGCATCTTTTCTTTGCCTATAATAAACATACAACATAACGGGTGAAAATATGATTAAAAAGAGATAAGGAATCGAATATTCTTGATAGGTAAATAAAAGTCCATCATGACTTTCAGAAAACTCTAAACTTAAGAAGTAAAGAAATCCTCCAAGAACCACACTTGTCATATAGAAGTAACTCACATTTTGAATTGTATAAGTTTTGTCTTTGATTCCAAAAGTTAAGGTACACATTAGAAATGCTAAGAGAATTTTTAAAAGAAATAAGAAACAAGTAGATAAAGGAATAAAAAGAGTAAAATAACTAAGTGACCCTAGACATGCACCTAGAAATAATCTTTTTAAAGATGCATTTCTTTTTAAGGTATTGCTCACAGTGAGAAGAAGTAAAAAATCAAACCATAAATTTAAGAAGAAAACTAAATCTAAATATACCGTCATATTTTCACCATCTACAGTATATAAAAAAAAGAATGAAAACCTTGTCGATTTTTCGTTCTTTTTTCATTTTATTTATTTTCTTTTCCACCAATGACACTTGATATAGGAATAATATAATTTTTTTCATCTAACCGCATCAGTTTATCATAAAAACATATGATACCCCCTGCTCCAATTTTTTTATTACTATCTTCTAATTTTTTGAAATTTTTAACCATTTCCTTATTAGGACTTCCTGTTTTCTTAATTTCAAATGGATACAAAGTGTTATTTTTATAGAAAATTAAATCAATTTCATTTTTTTCTTTATCTCTATAGTAGTAAATATAAGGTTTTATCCCATTGGCATTGTAACTTTTAATGAGTTCAGAAATAATAAATGTCTCTAGAAAATGACCTGCTTGAGCACTTTGTTGTAAATCTGTTTTCGATGTCCATCCAGCTAAATAACATGCTAAACCGGTATCCATAAAAATAATTTTAGGCATATGAGTAAGTCTTTTTAATTCACTCGATGCGAAGGGTTCTAACAAATACACTAAACCTGCAGTAATTAAGATAGATAACCAATTCTTTGCAGTGGGAATGCTAATAGAAGCATCTTTAGCAAGTAAAGAATATTTTAATGGTTCTCCTGTCCTGCTTGCTACACTCACTAGAAATTGTCGAAAAGATAATTCATTTCCTACTTGAGCAAAGTTTTTGACATCTCTTGAAATATAGGTATCGATATATCCTTCAAAATATAAATCTCTAGAAATATTTTTTTCTGAATAAAGTCTTGGCATACCGCCTTTATAGATAATATCAAAAACTTCATTGACTGAGATAGGAGGATATTTTTTTATTTGTTCAGGGTCAAACATAGAAGATTTATGATTTCCCACAATTTCTTTATAAGTAAAACTATTTAAATTCACAATTCCCACTCTACCAGCTAAAGACTCTGAAACATTTTTCATTAAATGAAATTGCTGAGAACCTGTGAGCCAATAGAGACCATTTTTGTCTGTTTGATCTACCACCATTTTAATATAAGAAAATAATTCTGGAGCATATTGCACTTCATCAATAAATAAAGGAGCAGGATGTTCTTCTAAAAATAATTTTGGATCTGTTCTTGCCATATTTCTTAAAACTTCATCATCTAAAGTAATATATTCCATATCTTTTGGTTTTAAACTAAGTAAAAGTGTTGTTTTTCCAACTTGTCTTGGACCAGTAACTAAAAGGACTTTGAAACTTTTATGAATCTTTTTAATCATGTTTTCGGCTTCTCTTAAAATCATATTTTTCCCTCTTTTCTAGAATTATTATAAATTTTCACTTTAGAAAAGTCAAAGGTATCACTTTAGATTAGTCAGAATCTCACTTTAAAAAAGTCAAGGGTATCACTTTAGATTAGTCAGAATCTCACTTTAAAAAAGTCAAGGGTATCACTTTAGATTAGTCAAGAATTGATAATAAAAAAAAATAACTAAATTAATAGTTATCTTTACTTCTTAAGAATGCTGGAATTTCAAATTCACTTGTTTCTTCTTCTGTGTTTCTTCGTTTAGGAAGAGCTGTACTTGATTCTTCTTCATCATCATCGTCATCTTTATCGTCTTTGCCATCAAATCCTGTTGCAATAACGGTAACAATAACTTCATCAGTTAAATTTGAATTTGGAATAGCTCCAAAAATAATATTGATATCTGAATTTGCAGCTTCTCTTACAGTTTCTACTGCATCTTCGATTTCAAACAAAGTTAAGTTATCTCCACCAGTAATATTGATAATCGCATCAGTTGCTCCATCAATGGTTGTTTCCAAAAGCGCGCTGGAAACGGCTTGTCTTGCTGCTTCAACCGCACGATTTTCGCCAACACCCATACCAATTCCAATAAGGGCTGTTCCAGATTTTTCCATAACCGTTTTAATATCGGCAAAGTCTAAGTTAACAATTCCAGTCACAGCAATCAAATCAGAAATGGATTGAACACCACGGTGTAAAACATTATCGACTTCTTTGAAAGCATCTTGGAATGATGTTGTCTTATCAATAATATCTCTTAAACGGTCATTTGGAATAATGATTAAGGTATCCACATGTTTCTTTAATTCTTCTAAACCTACAAGAGCATGCTCCATTCTTCTTTTTCCTTCAAAACGGAATGGCTTTGTGACAATTCCCACTGTTAAAGCTCCACTTTCTTGAGCTATTTCAGCAATAATTGGGGATGCTCCTGTCCCAGTCCCACCACCAAGACCACAAGCAACAAACACCATGTCGGCACCCTTTACAGCTTCTTCAATTTCTTTTTTACTTTCTAATGCAGCTTCTCTTCCGACTTCTGGATTCGAACCTGCTCCTCTTCCCCCAGTGATTGATGCCCCAATCTGAATTTTATTCTTGGCACGACTGGCATTTAAGACTTGTAAATCGGTATTCACTACATAGAATTCAACACCTTGAACTCCTTCATCAATCATTCGGTTGACAGCATTACAACCTCCACCACCAACACCAAATACTTTAATTTTTGCAATCGGATCAATTTTTAAATTATCGTTCATCTCTAGTCCTCCTTAATTATCAAAAAAATATCCAAAAAGTTTTCCCAATATAGAATGTTCTTCAAATGGGAATTTCTTACTAACACTACTTAATTCTTCTGTTTCTTCTTCATTAAAAATAGAAAATTCTTTATCTAAGTCTTTCATTTTCTCTTCATAATATTTAAGCAATCCTACGACAGAAGAATAGATGTTACTACGAACGCCTAACTCTTTCATATTCGCTACTTTAGCATGATGTCCAAAGACTTCTTCTAACAAAATAGAAAAGTTTGACATTTCGCTTACTCCACCTGTAATCATTATATAATGAATTTCTTTTTTTGTTAAGAGATTTA
This sequence comes from uncultured Bacilli bacterium, assembly GCA_947586205.1. Taxonomy (GTDB): domain Bacteria; phylum Bacillota_I; class Bacilli_A; order RF39; family UBA660; genus Ventrenecus. The sequence continues at coordinate 13,156 of CANPXO010000005.1, read as the reverse complement.
TTTCTTTTTTTGCATTTTTTAATATTTCTTCTAACCGAGAAGAAGCAATTTCGGTAGCTTCATACTCACTTATCGTAACACTTTCTCCTTCTTTGGTTGTATATTCGATTTTATGAGTGGAGCTTACCCCTCTTTTATGAGCACTTGCTAAATCATTTTTAATATTCTTTGCATCTTTTTTATTTACATGAAACATATAAGCAAGGTCATGTTCTACAGAAGAAGACCCGACTGGAAGAGTAATGGTATTTGTAAGTAATCCTTTGTTAAATACGGAAACGGTCGTCGTTTGATAACCAATATTAATGATAGAACCCACGACATCTTTCATCATTGGACTTTCTATCTCATTATAATCTCCAATGGAACCCAGCGTATAATCGATGACTTCCACTCCTATTTTTTCTAAACATTTGACAATCGTAAATACATTTTTACGAGGTATAGTTGCAACTAACGTTTTTACTTTTATGGTATTTGCTTCCATACCAAGCGGCTTTTTTACATTTTTTTCCTCATCTACTTGATAAGAGACTGGCGTGATACTTACAATCTCTTTATCTTCCTCTATTTTATTATAGGTAGATGCTTGCATGGCTCTTATAATATCAATTCTTTCAATGATATGTGATTCATTTGTGATGGTACTCATTCCTTCATTCATTAAAAATTCGATTCCATCACTTGGAACAGTAGCAATCACTTTTTGTATTTTGAGGCCTAACATATTCTCACATTTTTGAAATGCTTCTTGAAGTTTTGGTAAGACAGCATTGGGATCTATAATAAATCCTCTTTTGACGCCCCCAGAAGGAACACAAGAAACACCTAATATGTGAACTCCTCCTCGAACAGATTCGCCAACGACAAGCTTAATCCATTCTGAACCAATATCAATGCCTGCTAGTATATGTCGCATAAGTCTCACCTATTTTCTGACAATATTATACAGAATTTCTTTATAAATTACAAGAATTTCAAAACAAGAAACAGAACTTCCATAAAAACGACTTCCATAAAAAAAGAAAGTTTTTGTGTTTTTCTTTTCTTTCTTATCTAAATCCGCCTCCAGACGAACCACCGGAAGAACTTCCACCACTTGAAAAACTACTTCCTCCACCACCAGAACTAGAACTGGATCCGCTGTAGTCATGACTTGCTGCTCGTGCTTCTGCTCTTTTAACACCTTCATAGAATCCTTTGTAACAATTGATTGCCATACTTCGAACAACAACTGTCGTCACATCCATGTTAAGACTCGTCACTTCATTAAACTTCGGATAAAGCTTGCTAAATTGTTCTTCAACTTTATCAGCTATTCCTAATAATTGAGCAAAAATTAAGTATTCCTCCCAGATATGAACTTCAAAATATTCTCGTTCAGGCATCATGCTAAAATCTAATAAAAATTTTCTTAAACCTCTTAAATGTATTGCTTCTTCTTTTAAACTAGGGTCTACATTTTTTATCACAATCGTTCTTTTGGTTCCAAACATTCCTGCTACTTCTTCCGTAGAATTGGTAATGAGTCCTTGTTCTTCTAACTTGTTTTGTTCCTTACTTAAAATACTCGAAAACCACGACTCAACCTTATAATAGTTTTTCCGACTCCATTTATAAAACTCTTTCGCTTCTAAAATTTTATTACTTCCTGATGCTTTTACTAGCATTCTAAATAAAGCGTCTTCCACTTCATTATCGGCTTGAGTCATTTTTGAAAAATCAATCGCATAATCATTATCTTTTAAATTAAAGAGTCCTTTTTTCGTTTTAGAAACAAAGATTTTGCCATCTCTAATCCATTTTAATAAAATAGCTCCAATAATACCTTCCCTTAATGTCTTTTCAGGAACTACATGATAATTGGTACTTACCCAGTAGGCTCTTTCTAAATCTTTTTCACAAGGAATTTCTCGCCAGTAAGGAATCTCGTCTTCTCTAGGAAGAGTTTTTCCTGCCGTGCCAAAATTAAGTTCCCCAGATCTTTTTCCAGAGCCTCCTACCCACGTTCGTCCTTTTACCGCATATAAGACAAAAAATAGAATAAATGGATTTAATAATATTAATACTCCGTAAAATGGAATCATTAAAATCATGGGTAGAATATTTTTGAAAGAAGTTGTATGAGTATTTACAGGATTTTCACTGTAATTACCATCATCATTGGAAACATCACTGAAAGCAGAATCATAAATATCATCAAAAGACTTTGTGGAATGATTATTTGTTGCAAACAAGGGACTTTCAAAACGAATAAGTCCTACCATATAATCACTAGATGATAAGTTGCCATTCGAATTCAAAACAATACTGCCATTCTCAAAAATATCTGTTCCATCATAACCAAATGCCCAAATCTTGGCATTGTCTAAAGAAAAATCGATATCTGAATGAATCGTGATTTTTGCATTTCCTACTGGTTGATCTAAATTTAAAAAGTTAAAATAAATTCCTTGAGTATCTGTGTATTCGGTAACTAAATTTTGAATTTCATAATTTAAAGTATATGTTCTTTTTCCGTATTGAGAAATTCCCCAACACAACTCGACTCCACCAGAGATTTTATGGATACCATTTTTATATGCTTTATTTTGAAAACTAGCTGAAGTATTCCAGCTTGGTAAAGATTCATAAACAGTACCAGAATCATCAGATACTTTAAAATTGGTAATAGACATATTTCCTAAATCTGTATAAGATTTAAAACCTTCTGTTCCACTTGTTAAATTTGTGGTCCAAATTTCTTTTACAGAAGCATTACCAAAAGAGTCTATATAAATATCCATATCGATATCTTGAATAGAATTTGCATGTACGAAAGGAATAGAAATAAGAAAGAAAAAACATAAAACAACACTATAACATATATTTTTTATCATTTGATTCATTTTTCATTACTCCTTAGCCAATTTCAAGTAGATCCTTTTAAACTCTTTTTCTACCTCACATTGTTTCGATAAAAATATATCATAAAAAATTATTTTTGAAAATACTTTTTCATTTCACTTTAATTTGATAAACTTTCTGCAATTTTTATTTTGCGTGGTGTCATATGATTGGGCGGTGACACCGTTCGACAAACATCGACATACCCCCTGTTGTAGAATACGATTTGTATCTTTTGAGAGGTGATTTTTTATGACAGATACAACAACTGATTCGAACGTATATTTAAGTGTACGTACCGATCGACTTTTCAAAACTGTTTTTGCAAATCCTGATGATACGAGGCTTATGAATGCCGTTTTATCTGAAGCTTTAGGAGAACCCGTCGAGGTGTTAGAATTCTTTCCCACTGAACTTGCTGTTCGTAATAAAAAAGAAAGAGTCAAAGTCTTAGATGTTTTATTACAAACTAAAGATGGCAATTTTCTCAATTGTGAGGTGAATACGAGTTTTGACCTTGCAACAAGAGTACGAAACCTAGCTTACTTTACTTCTTTTTACTCTCAAAAAGTTCAAAGAGGAGAAGAATACGACACCAAAAGCGACTTCATTCATATTGACTTCGATTTCAATAAGAATGAAAGCGAAGGAAAGAAGAAAATTTACAAGCTCTTAGATGAAGAAACTTTAACTCCATATGTCGACCATTTTAAAATGATTACAATCAATATTGAAAATGTAAAAAAAGAATGGTATGATAAGAACATACAAGGAGACAAAGAGAATATTCATCTAGTGATGTTAGGAGCAAGTGAAGAAGAACTTGTAGAATTATCCAAGAAAGATGAATTAGTAAAGGAGTTTGATCAGAAAATGTATATATTAAATAGTGATGGAACATTTATAAGGACAGTTTCTGAAGAAGAAGACAAAGAACGTCTTACGAATACGAGAATCTCTCTTGCTAAAGAAGAAGCTACCAATGATAGGAACATTGAAATTGCAAAATCAATGCTAGAAGAAAGCCCAGAACTTGGAATGGAAAAAATAGCAAAAATCACAGGATTACCAATAGCAGAAATTGAAAAGTTAAAAGAAAATGAACACATTTGATGTTCTCTAAAGTAGACTTTAAATTGTCTACTTTTTTTGTTTCAAAAGAAAAAAGCCACATTGGCTTTTATCTACAACAACGATTTTGATATACGTTTTCTACTTCATCTACTTCAGAATAACTATAAACTGGAGTATAAGTGTGGTTATATACATGATGATTTACTACGGTTGTATGATATGGCATAATATGTGGTACCTCATAGTTAATCACTCTATGGCAAACTTGTTCATTAGGACATTCTGTAATGGGTGGACAACTACATCCATAAGATGGAGGACAGCTTGGCATACATGGTCTACATCCAGCATCCATACCCATTCCCATATTCATAGAACCAGCAGCCATATATTCTGCACCTTGAGAACATCCACAGTCATCTCTGTCACATGCTTTATTTTTTAACATACTCGTCATTCCTTTCTAAGGTAGTCTATGTGTAATCATAAAACATGTTTAGGCAAATGCTTATGTTAAAAAGGCAATTTCATATTTCCATTTTTCATCATTTTCATCATTTTTTTCATTTCTTCAAATTGATTTAATAAACGATTAATTTCTTCGACTGGTCGACCACAGCCTTTTGAAATTCTAATTTTCCTTGATGCTTTTAAAACCTCAGGATGACGTCTCTCATATGGAGTCATAGAAAGAATAATAGCTTCAACATGGGCCATTTGTTTTGGATCTACTTCAATATTATTCAGTCCCATTTTTCTTGCTTGAGGAAGCATTTTAATAATATTTTCTAAAGGTCCTAGTTTCTTAATTTGTTTTAAATTGGTAAGAAAATCTTCTAAATCATATTTTCCACTCATCATTTTTTTAGCTTGGTCTTTTGCATCTTGCTCACTCATAATGTCTTCTACTTTTTCAGCAATACCCATGATGTCGCCCATATCCAAAATTCTTTCAGCCATTCTTACCGGATAAAAAGGAGATAATCCATCTAATTTTTCAGAATCACCGACAAACTTAATAGGAACATTCGTTAAATGTCTTACGGATAAAGCCACTCCACCCTTGGTATTTCCATCTAGCTTTGTTAAAATACATCCTGTTAAATTTAGTTTATCATGGAATCCTTGAATGACATTAATGGCATCTTGTCCCATCATCGCATCAATGACTAAAATCACTTCATGAGGATGGAAAGTATCTTCAATTTCTTTGAGTTCATTCATGAGGTCTTCATCAATATGAAGTCTACCAGCTGTATCTATAATGATATAATCATTTTTATTTTCTTTGGCATACTCTAGAGCATGACTTACGATATCAGTAGGTTTTTCTTTTCCTTCTTCAAATACGGGAATATTTAAACTTGCCCCGATTTCTTTTAATTGTTCTATGGCAGCCGGCCTATAGATATCACAAGCAACTAAAAGAGGATGTTTAGCATGTTTTTTTCTTAAAAGGTTCGCAAGTTTTCCAGCTGTTGTTGTTTTTCCTGATCCTTGTAAACCTACTAACATTAAAATCGTTGGATTTTTACTCATTTCTAGTTCCGCGACATCTCCACCAAGAAGTGTAATCAGTTCATCTTTCACTATTTTAATAAATAATTCATCTGGTTTTAGACTTTTTCCTACTTCCATCCCCAAAGCTTTTTCTTTGACATTGGCTACAAATTCTTTTACAACTTGATAGTTGACATCTGCCTCCAGTAAAGCCATACGGATTTCTCGCATCGCATCATTAATATTTTCTTCAGTAATTTTTCCTAAGCCACGAATATTTTTAATCGCACTGGAAAGTCTTTCCCCCATATATTCAAACATAAGATTTCCTCTTTTCTATTTTAGTAATTCTTCTAATTCTTTTTTAAGTGACTCATCACTTATCTTTTCACAGATTGCCTCAAGTTTTTGATTACGAGAAACTATTTTTAGAATGCTTTCATATTCATCAAGTTTCTTCTCTCCTGTTTTGATAGCACTTCCAACAGCACTTCTTGAAATTCCACGATTTTCAGCAATTTCTCCCATCGAGTGATTTTCTCCATAATATTCTTTAAAAATTTCTTGTTCATTCTGAGTCAACAATTTACCATAGACAGCGAATAAATCATTATAATAGAGAAACTTATTCATCATCCATCATTCCTTTAAAAAGTCCATAGATGTAAGACTCAATATCGAATGCTTGCAAGTCTTCCATTTTTTCCCCAAGACCAATAAATTTAACGGGAATACCGACATTTTCTTTAATTGCTAAGACAATTCCACCTTTAGCTGTTCCATCAAGTTTGGTTAAAACAATCCCAGTAATATTCGTGATTTCTTGAAAAGATTTCGCTTGAAGGATTCCATTTTGCCCTGTTGTCGCATCTATCACAAGAAGTGTTTCATGAGGAGCACCAGGTATAATCCTGCCAATTACTTTATTCATCTTTTCTAACTCTTTCATTAAGTTCACTTTATTTTGTAAACGCCCTGCTGTATCAATAAACACAATATCCACATTTTCTTTTCTAGCCATTTCTAGTCCATCATAAATGACTCCAGAAGGGTCTGTATTTTCACTTCCAAAGAACAAAGCCCCTGTTTTGTTTGCCCATTCCTCTAACTGAGGAACCGCACCAGCTCGGAAAGTATCCCCAGCAATCATCATAACTTTTTTGCCTTCCGTGATATACTTATGAGCAAGTTTGGCAATCGTCGTTGTTTTCCCAACACCATTTACTCCGACCATTAAAATGACTGTTGGCCCTTCACTTGCCATATTCATTTTATCTGATAAAGATTCGTTATTGACATAGATAATAAAAAGTTCATCGACAATCACTTCATTTAAGTATTTTGTATCCGTAATATTTTCTTTTTTAACACGGTCACGAATTCTTTCTAAAAATTCAAACACGGTATTCACTCCAATATCAGCCATGATAAGTAAATTTTCTAATTCTTCAAAGTATTCTTCACTCACCTTATTATATTTGACTCCAAGTAAACTTAGTTTAGAAACAAACTCTTTTCTTGTTTTTTCTAGTCCTTTTTCATACGTTTCTAAGATTTCTTTTTCTTCTTTGGATTCTTCCTTTTTAGAAATGATATTTTTTAATTTGTTAAATAATCCCATTTGTATTCACCTTTCTTAATCGTATCCACAAGTCCCCTCTGGAACATAACTTAACATATTGGAATATAAAAGTTTTCCAGCATTGTCATAAACTCCCTCTCGATAAACTAGGACAAACTTATTCGGATTACATACATCTTTTTGGTTGTCAAATAAACCACTTTGAATGAGAGATTCCACAGTGACTTCTCTGTAACATTTATTTTTTTCAGAAGTTGTTGGACTTGTCGGATTAAACCCTTCGGGACATGCATCAAAAAAGAATCCTTCGTTTGCCACATAGTTAATGGCTGTGTCAGCTAGACTCTTCATCTGATCTTCGATTAACTTGTCTCTAGAATCATTGATGACTTTTGTAACTCCTATTCCTGCCACTGTCATTAATATTCCTAAAACAACAATGACAGCTAATATTTCTACTAATGTAAACCCTTTTTGATTCATATCACCACATCCACATTTAGTATACCATTTTCTATGGACAAATGTAAAGTTTCATGTTATAATTTTTCTTAGTGAAACAACTTTATTTTTTTATTTTGAAAGGAAGATTTAAATGCAAGAGAAAAAAAATGTCACGTCCATCGTTGCTTTGGGTGGACTTGGTGAAGTTGGAAAAAATATGTATGTCGTAAGTCACGATGATGAAATTATTATCATTGATGCTGGAGTGATGTTTCCAGAAAGTGACTTAATGGGAATTGATTATGTGATTCAAGATGTGAGTTACTTAAAAGCAAATGCGGATAAGATTAAGGCACTCATTATTACCCATGGTCATGAAGACCATATTGGTGGAATTGTATTCTTACTTCAAAATGTAAATATTCCAACGATTTATGCGCCTGGAATTGCTGCGAGTTTAATCAATCATAAATTAGAAGATAATAACATTATGTATCAACATTTAGAGACTTTTGATAAAGATAGCCATTTAAAATTTAAACATTTTGATATTGAGTTTGTAACGACGACTCACTCTATCCCAGATAGTTTTGCCATCGTCATTCGTACTCCAAATGGAACTATATTTGAAACAGGAGACTTTAAGTTTGACTTAACCCCAATTGGACCAATGGCCGATTTACATAAAATTGCTCGTATTGGCGAGGAAGGAGTTAAAATTTTATTATCAGACTCCACCAATGCTTTATCTGAAGGATTTTCGAAATCAGAGTCTTGTGTCGATGAAACATTAAATGATATTATTTCTAGACATTATGGAAGAATCATCATTGCAACGTTTGCCTCAAATATTTATCGTATTAAACATATTGTTGAAACATGTCGTAAGAACAATCGTCAAATCGTTACTTTTGGTCGTAGTATGGAAACCAGTATTGATATAGCGATTCAAAATGGACTTATTAAAGATAGCAGCATTTTTATTGATGCAAGTAAAGCAAAATCTTTGAAACGTAACGAAGTCTGTATTTTATGTACAGGTTCTCAAGGTGAACCACTTGCCGCGTTATCAAGAATAGCCAATGGGGTTCATAAACAAATCTCATTATTAAATGATGATTTAGTGATATTCTCTTCCAAACCAATTCCCGGAAACGCAGCAAGTATTAATAAGATTATCAACAAACTTTATTTAAAAGGTGTCAAAGTATTTACCAATGAAGAATTTAGTGATATCCATACTTCTGGACATGCCAAAGAAGAAGAATTAAAACTGATGCTTCGTTTAGTAAAACCAGAATATTTTATGCCAATGCATGGAGAATACCGTATGCTTACGGCTCATAAAGCTTTAGCAGAAGATTGTGGAATTCCATCTGAAAATATCTTTGTTTGTAAAAATGGTGATGTCCTAGAACTTACGGAAAACGGAGTTCAACGAGGAGAAGCTGTTACAGCTGGGGATGTTTATGTCGATGGTTCTAGAATCGGCGACATTGGTTCTTCGGTTGTGAAAGAAAGAAAAGTCATGAGTCATGATGGTATTTTAATGGCTATCATTAATATTAATCCGTTAAAGAAACAATTACTCATTAAGCCAAATGTAACAACAAGAGGATTTGTTATGGTAAATGAAAACGCTGATTTAATTGATAAAATTGAAAAAAAAGTTACAAGTATTGTTAGGGAAAGTTTTGCAAAAGGAATGTATAGTTATACCGATTTAAAAGGACAAATCATTTTAGATTTATCCCCTTACATCAGTGCTTTAACAGGTAGACACCCGATGATTCTACCAGTCATTATGGAAGTAAGACAAAGCGATTAAAAGCTTTGTTTTTTTATTCAAATTTCTAAGTAAGTTCAATCGTTAAAATACCATCATATTTTAAATGAACTTGCTCGTCTTCCACGACAATATTGATTTCAATAGTATTATCAACGACTTTACCAAACTTTACATCAATACTTCCATTTATATCATCAATAAAATTTTTCGTATCATAAATTTCAAATAAATGAAATTTAGAATTTTTATAGCCTTTTGTAGAAAATTCTTTTTCTTCTATATTTTTAATATTTTCTTCTTCAAAATCGCCAATATAAAAACTAATATACCCTTTTTGATTCTGTAAAGTAAATTCTACATCTACCAAAAAAGAATATAAACGTTTCGAATTGAAAAGAGATGTCACGTAGTGAAGCATGGCATATCTGATTGCACATATTTGTTGATTCATTTCTAACATATTATCACCTTTTTTAATTTTCTGATGCTTTTAAGCAAAATTCTAAAAACTCGTTTAAATTTGTATCTTTTTGTTTCTTTAAAGTATGAAATAGTTCTTTTATTTGTATTTCATCCGTTTTTTCATACTTGATATCTGTCGGAAAGAGTTTAATATACTCTTGTTTTCTTTTATCTCCTGTTTTTGTAAATGGAACATGAGCATGTTCTAATACACTTTCTAATTCAGGTACATTATAAATTGGTACTATGTGAGAGTATGCCCAATGAGTTTTAAACATCTCTTTGTTTATAAATTCTTGTTTTTCTTTTTCGCTGCAATCATCTGTATCCATAATAATAAATATTTTAAAATCATCATCAAGAGATTTGCCATCAATTGTTAATTTCACATCATCAAACGTTTTAATAAAGCTCTTAAAGGATTTAAAAATGGTATTATTTAAAATATTTTTTAGACTTGTTATTTGAATGGACTTTTCACCATTTTTATCACTTAATATTTCTATTTTTAATCGAAGTTTATTTTTGATATATTGACATATTTGTTTTTCAGATTTTCCGTGTACTATAACGACGGCTTTTGTATAATGAAACTGCCTCATAATGCACCTCTTATTTTAAGTTATCCACTAACCAATCAAAGTCAATATCAGAAGCCATTGGAATTCCTCCATAAATACCTTTTAGGTATTTGTTTTGAGGATTATTATTTTTGTGAATTCTTCCTTCGAACTCTGTAATAGCAATTAATTCTTTCTCAGCTTTGCTATTCGTTTCAAAAACATAAATGTCTTCATGAGGTATCGATGAATCGATTAACATCGTATTATGAGTTGTAATAATAAGTTGCCCAGTTACATATTTGGAAATACATTCTAACAGATTTTTTACCAGTAAATCGTGAATTCCTGTATCTAATTCATCGATAATGACTGTTTGTCCTTCACATGCCGAGATGAAATATGGAATAAGCTCTAAAATGTTTTGAGTTCCAGTGGACTCCAAAGCAAAATCAATATCTTTCAATTTTCCATAAATCATCTTTTTTACAAAAAGTTTATATTTGATCTCACTTTCTTCTATCGTTGTTTTATAATAAACATTTTTAATATCTGAATATAAGGAAGTGAAAAACTCATTTAATAAAAATTCGTTTTTGGCAAGTTCTTTTCTTAATTTTAAAGGAATCTTACCTTCTTCTAGACTTTCTAACATATTATGATGAGTCCCAATGATACCAAACTCTCGATGATTCCCACCTTTTATCTTGGTACACATTGTTTTTAAATAAACTAAAATTTCATATAAATTTTCAGATATCTTTTTTTCCATGTATTCTTTCTTTTTATCTTCTATTTCATAAGATAAAATAGATAGAAAAGAATGCTTACCCCAATATTTATCTAGGAGTTCTAGAAATTCTTGATAATAATTTTTATCATGAAAGATGTTTGTGTTTATTTTCTGATTTTCTCTATTGATATCAAAAAAGCACGTTTGATTTTTATTGAAAACATATTCTAGTTTTTCAGAAACAATTTCCTCATTGTCCATTTCGATTCGATAAACCCCGTTTTTTTTATTACATACAAAACCATATTCTAGAACCATATTTTCTTTAGAATCAATGGTTTTACAATCATCAATAATGGCTTTAGTATCTTTAAAAGCACGTTTGATTTTCTTTTCTATATTTTCATTTTGATAATTTATTTTTTCTAACCATTTTTTTAGTAACTCTTTCGCAGACATGGTTTGCATCGTTTCATTTAAAGTATAAAAAGAATTGGCAAAATTAGACTTTCCAATGCCATTCTCTCCATAAATAAGCACCATGTTTTTAGGTTTCTTTTGATTTTTCATAAAATCTACTTCTAAATGAACCAGTGATTTATAGTTTTCTAATTTTACATATCTTATCATAATAATCTTCCCTTTCACTTATAGTATATCATAAAAATATAAAAATACTACATTTTTTATACTTTTTTGGTATATTTTATAACATTTTTTCGAAAAATTAAAGTAAAATATGTTTTTTTAAATAAATTACATTAAAAAAGGGGCTGTTGAATAATTAACTGTTTAATTATTTGACAGTTTCTTTTTTTTGAAATTTTAAAAAAGCTAGAAAGTACGGTACTTTCTAGCCAAATTGTGATACAATCTAATTGACGAAAGAAGATGTATCACATGGGATATTTTAACATAAAAAGGTCACTTTTTATAGTACCTTCTGAAAAATGTAACATAGAATTTGAAAAAATAGATAAATTTATGCTTTTTTTGGAAAATTCTGGAGTAGGAAAAATTTTGAATAATGTAAAGCAAAAAGAAGAAAAATGTAAAGGGCCCAAAGGTTATTCTATATATAATTTATTTGCCATGATTATTTATTGTTTTTCTAAATTTAAAGCAACACTTAGAGATATTGAAGATAAAAGTATTTTTGATATAAGAGTAATGTATATCATGGAAGGTGAAATACCAGATTTTTCTACGATATGTTTGTTTATAAATGAATATATAGTCCCATATCAATATGAAATATTTACTTGTATCACAAAGCAAATCATAAAAGAATTTCAATTAGAAATCGTTGATGTCTTTTTAGATGGAACTAAAATAGAAGCAAATGCTAATAAATATAAATTTGTTTGGAAACCAGTTAAATTTCATAAAAGATTAGATGAAAAAATCAAAAATTTATTATTGGAAATAGGCTATGATAACTTTAATGCTAAGACACTTATAGATTCAAAGACATATAGTGATGATCTTCAAGATTATGCTAAAAATAACAAAATAGATGTGAATCATATTCCTCATGGAAAAGGAAAAAGATTAACTAAAGAACAAAAAAATTATAAACTAGGATACGCACATTTAATAAAATTATTAGAGTATGAAGAAAAAGAAAAAATATGTGGTGAAAATAGAAATTCTTATTTTAAAACAGATCATGATGCAACAGCAATGGTATTAAAAGAAGATTACTATTCTAAACATGGTCATGATTTTCATGCTGCCTATAATGTACAAGCATTCGTATCTTCCTTATTAATTGTAATGTATGGAGTCTTTCAAGACAGAAATGATATCAAAACCTTTATACCAATGAATGATTTATATTTTAAATATTATGGTTCTTATCCTTCAAATGAATGTGATGATGCTGGATATGGAAATTATAAAAATTATAAATATATGCAAGAACATAATATTAAAAGCTACGTAAAATTTCAACAATGGGAAGGAGAAGCAAGTGGAAAATCACCCCAGTTATTTTATACATTTGATGATGGAGTCATGTGCTTAAATACTTGTATTGGAGAAGAAGTTCCTTTTGATTATTACCATAGAAGAAAAAACAAAGAAGGAAAATTATATAAATTTGTTGGATGTAATGAGTGTAAGTA
>CANPXO010000004.1 GCA_947586205.1 uncultured Bacilli bacterium | reverse complement strand
TTCTAATTATATCAATAAATATTTGATTTTGCTAAAAAAATTTTGATTTTTTTCCTTGTAGTCACAAAACTGTAACTTTAGACAACTTTCGACGGATTATCCTCTTGACTTTTCTAGTAAACTAGGAATATGATATGTATTGCTAGAAAGGAAATCATTGTATGAACACAAAAGATTTATCACTAAAATTGCATGCGATGTTTAAATTTATGAAAAGCGAAGAACTTTATGAAGCAACAATTGAAATTATTGAAAGAGATGCCTCCGCAAAATGGCATGATGAAGCGACGATTGGACATACGGTTCGCTCTGCTATTTGGTATCATGATGGAAGATATTTAGATTTAAATTCTATGTTAATACTTAATACCGAGAAAGTGAAAGATTCGAAAAAATACAAGCTAGAATTTTCTTCTTTTGTTCCGTTTCAAACCTTTGCACCTAGAGAGGTCTATACGAAAGAGGAGGCTTTGGAACTTGTTCAAAATCATACTTTAATTGCCTATCAAATTCCTGGAGAGTATGTATCTTCCAAATCGCCTAGTCTTTGTAAACAGTTGTCAATTGACAAATAGGAAAAGTATTGGTAATATTATCTTGAGGATGTGGTCATATGTTAAATGAAAGAATTACATTAAGTCCAGAAGAAATCTATGAGAAAGAATTCAAAGTAGATGCACGTGGATATCGCCCTCAAGAAGTAGATAATTTTTTAGACCTTGTGATTAAAGATTACACAGAGTTTATGAAAATAATCAAAGGTATGGAAAAAGAATTAGGGGCTAAGAATGAAGAAATTCAAGGTTTGAAACAACAAATTCGTGAACTTCAAATGAAATTAGAAAATAAACCTGAGACAAGTGGTGAAGCTAGTGGAGTAAGCAACATCGATTTACTAAGAAGAATTAGCCAATTAGAAAAATTTGTGTATGGACATATGCAAAAATAATGAGGCAAATGCTGCATAAAAACAATGTAGAGGAAAGTCCTTGCTCGCACAGCCTGAGATGGTTGTAGTGATTGTGCATAGGGAAAAAATAACCTATGGTTGTACTTAGTACAAACGGCTTTGAACGTACCTTAAATGGTATTAGTAAATATAAAAGTGCCAAAGTGACGAAGAAAAGGGAAACCTTGGAAGTGGAACGTGGTAAACCCCGCAAGCGAGAAACCCAAATTTGGTAGGGGAACTTTTGCTAGAAAATGAACGATGCAAGAGATTTCATTTTGAAATAGATAAATATTTGCCAATGTAGCAATACATTACAGAACAAGGCTTATGAAATTATTTTTGTGATTAATATCATATGATACCAAAAAGGAGTGAGAATCTTGGATAGTATTGGTGAGAAATTAAAAGAAGCTCGAATATCATCCGGAGTGAACTTAAAAGAAGCATCTGAAGATTTAGGAATTAAAGAGGTCATTTTAGAAAATATCGAAAGTGGAAGTATAGGTTGTTTTAAAGATATTTATGAACTCAAAGATTATATTGTGAATTATGCAAAATATTTAGGTTTAGATGGAGCTAAATTAATTGATGAATTTAATGAATATTTATTTGAATATACTTCAAAAATACCTTTAAAAGAAATTGAAAAAAAAGTAAGTGAACAACAAAAAGAAAAAGTGGAAGAAAAAATTGTTTCTCCTTATACGAAACCGATGAAGAAATATCCATCTAAATATTATATGATTCTGTATACTGTTTTAATTTTATTAGCCATTGGTATTATTATTTGGAGTCTTATGACAGTAGTGTCTTAGAAAGTAGGGTTTTATGAATTTATCGAATCGATTAACCATTTCTAGAATGGTGTTAGCCGTAATTATTTTTATTCTATTATTATTTCCATGGCAAGATGTCGGAATTACAATACCAACATTTTTAGTGATGGGAAAAGTTGTTGTAGATGTAAAGTATTTAGTAGCAGGTTTTTTATTTGTGATTGCTTCCGTGACTGACTATTTAGATGGAGCGATTGCTAGAAAAGAAAAACAAGAGACCGATGTGGGAGCTCTACTAGATGCAGTAGCAGATAAGTTTTTAGTAAATGGTGTTTTAATTATCCTTGCATATCATGGTTTCATTCATGTGCTTGTACCAGTTGTAATTGTGATAAGAGATATCTTTATGGATGCTCTTCGCATGCTTGCCTTAAAAAATAATAAAGTGATTAAAGCCAATATTTGGGGAAAAGTGAAAACCATTACAATGTTAGTAGGAATTTCTCTCATGTTATTCTATAATCTTCCTTTTGAAGTCTGGGGGATTTATGTAGCTGAAATTTTGATTGACATTGCAACCATTTTATCAGTCGTATCTGCTTTCCTTTATTTTATCGAATGGAAACAAAAACTTCAAATAACTTTAAAATAAGTATAGAAAACATATGTTCGTAAAAAGTGTTGACAAACACTTTTTTTTATGATAAATTGAATTTATGAAATGGGAGGAAACATTATGAAAACAACAAAGGATTTAAAGGATAAGGACAAAGCACTAGAACAAGTACTAGCTGATATTGAAAAACAATTTGGAAAAGGAGCCATTATGAAACTGGGGGCAGAAGACCATATGGAGATTGATGTAACCCCAAGTGGTTCTCTAGCACTCGATATTGCTTTAGGAGTTGGAGGATATCCAAAAGGAAGAATTATTGAAATTTATGGACCAGAATCAAGTGGAAAAACGACATTTGCCCTTCATGCGATAGCAGAGGTTCAAAAACAAGGTGGAAGAGCCGCATTTATTGATGCCGAGCATGCTCTGGACCCTGTCTATGCTAAAAATTTGGGAGTAGATATCAATGAACTTCTTTTATCTCAACCAGATACGGGAGAACAAGCTCTTGAAATTTGTGAAGCATTGGTACGAAGTGAGGCCGTGAATATCATTGTCATTGACTCTGTGGCTGCGTTAGTTCCTCAAGCTGAGATTGATGGCGATATGGGAGATGCTCATGTCGGTCTTCAAGCAAGATTGATGTCCCAAGCATTAAGAAAATTATCAGGAACCATTAATAAAACAAAAACAACCGCGATTTTTATCAATCAATTAAGAGAAAAAGTAGGAGTGATGTTTGGTAATCCTGAAACGACACCAGGTGGAAGAGCTTTAAAGTTCTATGCAACGATTCGTTTAGATGTTCGTCGTGGGGAGCAAATTAAAGTAGGAGACCAAGTGATTGGAAACCGTACGAATATTAAAGTGGTAAAAAATAAAGTAGCTCCACCATTTAAGTCTGCTTGTGTAGATATTATGTATGGCGAAGGAGTTTCGAAAGAAGGAGAAGTCATTGATATTGCATCTGACTTAAATATCTTAGATAAATCTGGAGCTTGGTATGCTTATAATGGGGAGAAAATAGGGCAAGGAAAAGAAAATGTAAAAGCATTATTAAAAGAAAATAAAGAACTTATGAATGAACTTGAAACAAAAGTAAGAGAGCATTATGGTTTTGCCAAAGAGGTATCCACAGAAAAAATGGAAGATGAATAATGTATATTAAAAAATGAATATAAAAAAGAAAAAAACTACTTAAATAAAAGTAGTAAACAAGCTAAGAATAAACCTAAATTAAGAGCTACATAAATTAAGATGGAAGCATTTGTAAATCCATCTTTTTTTTGCTTGGATAAGCGCATTTGTTCTTTTTTTTGATTTAACTTTTCTTCTTCCATATGTCTTAGTTCTAATTTAGATGGAGAGGAAGTAATCCTCCTCCAAGTATCAAGAGTACTTTGGAAATAAGCATTAGGAACTTCTTGATTTTGCATACGTACACTCTCTATAGCAGAACTAAGTCCAATTAAAAAGTTAATCGTATTAACAGAGAGACATTCCATCTGGTCGTTACAATCAGAAACAAAGTTCATAAGGTAATCTCGTGTACGTACATCTTCTTCAGTTGGCGTAGGATTTGTAAGAATCCTTATGTATTCATTTAAACTTTTCATTTTGAATCACCCTCCCAAATTCTTTTAAAGTCACAGTACCTTTTTCATCTTTTAAATCTAAAAAAGTATTGATGACTTTTTCTGGCTCTTTTGTATCATAACGATATTTTTTGCTTTGATTATCAGTAATCACTAAAAAAATATTTCCGTTTTCTGTTCGTGTACTAATATCTTCAATGATTGGTGAACTCGCAAACTCTTTTTGTGCAGCCTCTAAAATTTCTTCAGTCTGAACATAGATTTTTATGATTTGAAATAAATCTTCTCCTGTAAGTTCATGTGTTTCAGCAATTTGTCTTCGAAAATTTTCATTATAAAGCATTTCAGGTAAATAAAAGTGAGAGATATCGATAGATTCTTCTTTGTCATGGTCTTTCCAAACTAACTCATTTCCTATAATACTTAAGTTTTCTTTAAATGCGGGGTTATAGTTCATCCAGACATTTAAATAAGCAATATTATCTTTCATCACGCTTTGTGTCATAGGCTCACCTTTATTCTAAAATTAGTATAACACTATTTTTTTAAAATGGGAAGTTCTTTACTTTAAAAATAAAACTGATTATAATAAATAATGTGATATTTATGAAACAGAAATTAGATGAATTATTTATACAAGAGTTATCTTTAAAGAAAAATGAGCCAGAGTGGATGAGAGAGTTTCGACTTCAAGCTTTTAAAGCATTTGAATCTTTAGAAAATCCAAACTTTGGACCTAGTTTAGAGTTTTCTTTTGATGATATTTTATATTATAAAAAAACAGAAGAACAAAAGGATAAATGGGAAGATGTAAACGCATCAACTTATCAAACTTTTTGCGAACTAGGTGTTGTAGATGCCGAGAAAAAATATTTAGATGGTGTTTCCAATCAATTAGAAAGTGAAGTTGTTTATCATAAAAACTTAACAGATAAAAATATAATTTTTTGTAGTACCGATGAAGCTTTACAAAAATATCCTGAATTATTTCAAAAGTATTTTAATACTTTAGTGGATTACAAAGAAAATAAATACACAGCTTTGAATGGTGCTGTTTGGAGTGGGGGATCTTTCATCTATATTCCACCGAATACCAAATTAGATAGACCTTTACAAAGTTACTTTCGAATTGATACAGAAAGTTTAGGACAATTTGAAAGAACCATTATAATCGTGGATGAAAATTCCGAATTATCTTATATTGAAGGTTGTACAGCAAGAAGTTACTCCAAAAGTTCTTTGCATGCTGGAGTCGTTGAAATTTTTGTTGGAAAAAACGCGAGAGTGCGTTATAGCACGATTCAAAACTGGAGTAATGATGTTTATAATTTAGTCACCAAAAGAGCCATTGTCGAAGAAGGTGGCCGCATGGAATGGGTAGATGGAAATATTGGGAGTAAAGTTACCATGAAATATCCATCTGTTATCTTAAAAGGAGACTACTCAAGTGGAAACTGTATTTCCATCGCTTATGCGAAGAAAGGCCAAGTTTTAGATGCTGGGGCAAAAATGATTCATTTAGGACGTCACACTAAGAGCAATATTTTAAATAAATCTATCGCGGAAGGTGGAGGAGTTGCTAATTACAGAGGAACAACGAGAATTACCAAAGATGCCACGGACTCTGTTGCAACTGTAAAATGCGATACGATTTTAATAGATGGAATAAGCAAGAGTGATACCATTCCTAAAAACATTGTCGAAAATAAAAGTTCTCAAATAGAACATGAAGCAACTGTCTCAAAAGTGAATGAAGAAAAATTATTTTACTTAGAGAGTAAAGGTCTAGATGAAAACGAAGCAAAAGAATTATTTATTTTAGGTTTTGTCGAAGATTTTAAAAAAGAATTACCAATGGAATATGCAGTGGAATTAAATCGTTTATTAAAAGAGACTGTGTGATAAAATCATCAAAAACGACTGAATTCGACAAGATGTGACACCATGTGACAAAACTTGTCAAAAAAAGTGGGCAAATTAGGCATTTTTGCCCTTTTTTGGTGTTTTTCCCTGCAAATTTTGAAAATTTGCTAAGCAGATTTTCAAAATCTGCAAGGTTTTGGCCATTTTTGCCATTTGAAATGATCCTCTTTTTTTGCTTTAATGTGTAGCACGAAAGGAGGAATTGTACATGAATCATGTCATTCTAATCGGAAGATTATCGGGCGACCCAGAGATTGTCAAAACGGAAAATGAGTCTTTTCGTACAGTTGTAAATCTTGCAGTTCCGAGAACTTACAAAAACATGGATGGGATTTATGAAACGGACTTTATTCGCTGCGTACTCTGGAACGGTATTGCCGAACGGGCAAACGAATACTGTAAAAAAGGCGACATTGTCTGCATCCGTGGACGTTTACAAGTTCGTAACTACACCAATGAACAAGGCGAGAAAAAATTCATGACCGAAGTGATTGCCGAGACCATTGCTTTTGTATCTAGTTATCATCCTAAAGAAAAAAATGAAAAAAATTAGATAAAAAAAACTTTTTTTCATAGAATGAATTAGGTGAATTTTATGAATAAGTATGTACGAATCTTTGGTTTAATTGTTTTGTTATGTTTTAGTTTTTACTATACCGAAAAAATTGCTCAATTTATGAGGAGTAAAGACCCCATTTATGAATCCATTCTTGCTTCGATGGATGACTATGAAATCAAGTCCGTGGATGCCATCATCAAAGATGATACGATTATTCCTGGGCTAGTAGGCGAGGTTGTAAACGTCGATAAAAGTTTTACAGCTATGAAGAATCTTGGATACTACTCTGAAAATAACTTTGTTTTTGATGAAGTAAAACCAAACATTTCATTAAGTGAAAACTTAGATAAAGTCATATCAGAAGGAAGCAAGTTAAAAGAAGGAGTCAGTTTCATCATCGCAAGTAATACATTAAAAGAGTACTTTGAAGAGATGGGTGTTCCTTATTCTATTTTAACAACTAAAGAAAATGTAGGTGGAGTTATAAAATACGGAAGCAAATTAAATGTCGATGAAAAAAATTATCAAGAAGTCGAAAATATGTTAAAGAAAAATGAATGGAACAACGATTTTTGTTATATTCGTTTATTATCCGAAGAATTTTGTCAAAAAAAGAAAAAGATTATGATTGAAGAAACACTTCGTTTGAATAATCAAAACTTTGTATCTAACTATCATTCCATTAAATCTGGTTCCATTCTTTTCTTAGAAAATTTAGAAATTCCAAAAGTACAAGTTTTACTAAATCAAATCTATTTTCAAGGTTTAAAAGTCTTACCGTTGGAAGAATTATTAAGTGAATCACGTTCCTGATTTACAAACCATTCTTTTTTTGCTATAATGAATTCATGCAAAAATTCTTATATCAGTTTCTTTCTTTTATAAAGAAACTATTAAGTTAGGAGAATCGTTATGGAAAAAATTAGAATTTTTAGTTTGGGTGGTTTGGATGAAATGGGAAAAAATACCTATGTCATTGAAATCAACGAAGAAATTTTTGTGTTTGACTGCGGGTTAAAATATGCCGAAGGATTCATGTATGGAATTGATTATATCATTCCTGATTATGAATATTTAATCAAAAATAAAGCAAAGATTAAAGGTGTCTTTATTACTCATGGTCATTATGAGAACATGGGGGCGGCAGCAGACCTAGCAAGAACAATACCCGGAATTAAATTTTATGCCACTCATTATACAAAGTTTGTCCTTATGGACTTAGGTGTGAAAGAGGAGAACATCATTGAGATTACACCAAATCGTAAATTAAATTTTGGAACGGTTTCCATTTTTCCAATGCCTGTGAGTCATAGTGTGCCAGGAGCTGTCATGTATTGTATTAATACTCCCCATGGAGCGATTTGCTATACAGGGGACTTTATCATTGACCCTTTAATGAAAGAAAATTATGATATGGATTTAGGAAAAATTGCTTATGTTGGAAAACAAGGAGTTTTATGTCTTTTAAGCGAGTCAGTATTTTCAGAACATATTGGACATACTTCACCAACACACCGATTAGCTTCATTTTTTGGAGACATTATTAATAAATGTGAAAACCGTATTTTATTTAGTGTATTACCAACACATTTGTATACCATTCAAGACATTTTTGAAGGTGCCAGAAACTCTCATCGAAAAATTGTCATTATGGGGAAAAAATTACAAAACTTTATTCATTTTGCGCATGATAATGGCTACTTAGAGTATCAAGAAGAATTAATTGGTGATTTATCAAATATTAATGATGCAAATTCGATTTTACTTATTTGTGATGATAAATCAAATGCTTATGCTGCGATTAATAAAATTGTGAGTGGGTATGATAAGTTTATAACTTTAAAAGAGGGGGATGCCGTAGTATTTGCCGAACCTCGTTATGACTCCAATGAAAAAACAGTTGTTAGATTAGAAAATGATTTAGCGATGGCTGGTTGTAAAATTATTTCTTTACCAAAGACCAAAAACATTTTACATCATGCATCTCAAGAAGATTTAATGTTAATGATTAAGCTTATGAATCCAAAATATTATATGCCTGTCAAAGGTGAGTACCGTTATATGGTGAATAATGCAAATCTTGCAAGTGCCTTAGGAATTCCAGCAGACCATATTTTCTTAAAACAAAATGGTGATGTTGTGGAATTTGTAGATGGTGTAGCAACGGAAAACTTTGACCATATTAAAGTAAAAGAAACCTTAATTGATGGAAAGAGTAGTGATGATGTCGGAGAACTCGTTATCAAAGATAGAGAGATGTTAAGTGATAATGGAATTGTTCTTATCAGCGCGACTCTTAGCAAGAAAGATAAAATTTTATTAGTAGGTCCAGAAGTGACTACAAAAGGTTTTATTTATGTCAAGGATTCTAAAGATATCATTTATGGAATGAAAAACTTAAGTGAAGAAATTATTAAACGTAACATTGTAAATGGAATTGTTGATTATAATAAAATTAAAACAGAAATTCGTTCTGAATTAAGTAATTACTTATATGAACAAACAGAATCAAAACCAATGATTATTGCAGTTGTCCAAGAGGTATAAAAATGCCTCTTTTTTAGTTTATAGAATAAAAAAATGACACTTACATAACGTAAATGTCTCAACTATTTCCAAAGTAGACATTCAGCATACCAAAACTGAAATGCTTCTTTTTATTTAATGAAGTTTCCTTCATCTATATACAGTATATCAAAAATAAGAAAAAATTTCAAGTGGTAAAAAATCATTTTTTGCTTGTTAATATTATAAAGGTGTGTTAATATTTTTACAGGAAGGTTTTTAGAAAAACTGGGTGCCTTTTCACCTACGGGCTATTATAAGCTCGAGGAGGTGATGAGCCATGGATAAGCGAAGAACTTTTGTAATAAAGATTTTTCGATATCTATTAGCACTTGCTACATTATTTACAATATGCTTTTTAGCATTTTTGTACGTAATGATGCAAAAAGGCACTTAATAAAATTCAAATAGAATCTTATTAAATGCCACACGTTAGGTGAGGCATTCAGCGGCTATTCTGAAATACCTTCCTTTTTTATTTTATGAAGTTTCCTTCATCTGCATACAGTATATCAAAAATACAATAAAAATGCAAGTAGCAAAAAATAATATTTTTGCTTGCTAATATTATAAAAGTATGTTAATATGTTTGTAGGAAGCATTTTAGTTGCTGGGTGTCTACGCTTCTCCTCTCTATAAAATCAATTTTAAGGAGAAGGGAGTGTTGTTTCATGAAAGAGATACTAAAAGAAGTATTCAAATTCATAACATTTTATTATGCGAGATAATATTGTTATCAATACTTAATAAAATAGACACTTACAAGAAATTGTAAATGTCTTAAGCTTTTCCAAAGTAGACATTCAGCGGTCAAAACTGAAATGCTTCTTTTTATTTAATGAAGTTTCCTTCATCTATATACAGTATATCAAAAATCAGATAAAAATTCAAGTAGGAAAATATCATTTTTTGCTTGCCAATATTATAAAAGTGTGTTAATATGTTTGTAGGAAGCATTATAGTTGCTGAGTGTCTACCACTTTCTCCTCTCTATAAACAAATTTTTTTAAGGAGAAAGGGGTGTGATGAATATGAGTCAAAAACGAAGATTTATAATTCAAGTATTTGATTATATTGTCAACATATTATGGGAAATCATAACGATTCTTTCCATAATAAAGAAATGACACTTACAGAAATGTAAATGTCTACGTCTTTGTAGGTAGGCATTCAGCGTATCAAAACTGAAATGCTTCCTTTTTATTTTATGAAGTTTCCTTCATCTGTATACAGTATACCAAAAATAAAATAAAAATTCAAGTGGTTTTAAGTAATTTGAAAAAAGAATATTTTAGAATAAAGTGTTTCATATTATAAATGGTGATTAATATGGAAGAAAGAGAAACAATTTTAAAACTACATCAAAATGTAGAAATGGGTGTTGTAGGAATAGAAAGTATTAAAGATAAAATTAAATCCCATGATTTATTAGAAGTAGTTCTAAAACAAAAGAAACAATATGATAGTATTAAACATGCTTTAACACCATTATGTAAAAAATATCATGTCGAAGATAAAGAACTAGGAGCTTTAGTTCACATGGAAAGTGATATGATGGTAAATATGAAAATGATGATGGATAATACAGATTCTCATATTGCCAAAATGATGATAGAAGGAACCAATAAAGGTTTAGTACAACTAGAAGAATTAAAAAATCATTATGAAGGAAAAGATAAAAAGATTATTCCTATGATAGAGAATTTAATTGAATTTGAACATCGTAGTTTAGATGAGTTTAAGAAATATTTATAACAAGTATTTCTTTTTCTCTGTTTTAGAAACAAAATAGGAATTTTATTTTTCTTTTATTAATTCTTTTATTTTAGGAATAGATAAAGTTCCATTAACTAAATCTTTTTGATAAGTAGATGGAATTTTTAATTCTTCTAAATTACTTAAAAGTTCATCTTCTGTTTCATAGTCATCATAAGAAAGATGATAGAAGAATTCTAAAAATAAAATATTTAAAGTATTTAAAGTATGAGTATAATGTTCTTCATTTCTTTTTTCAGTGTAAATAGTTGATTTTCCATCTAAATCAATAATATGAGTATGTAAATTAATAGGATTTACTAAAATATGTGAATGTCCTTTTTCAAAACCAATTGTATTTGCATAAGGACTATTTGCTAAATCAACAGGATAAATATTATTTTGTAAAAGTTCTTCAATATCAAGAAGAACCTCATACATAATTTTTCTTTTTAGATTTTGAGGAAGGCCCATAAGTTTATGAATTGAAATACCAGATACTTTTCTAAGTAAACAGCCTGCAAATCGATGATTTAAATAAACAGGAGCTTGAGGAAGATAATTTCTATGAACATTTTCTTGTCTTTTCATGGCTAAATAAATTGCTTCTTTTGGTCTAACTCTAATTTCTTCTTCTTTATAAGAATAATAAGTAAGCGGTTCAGAAACCAAATGAATAGTAGATGAATTTTTTTGATAGATTTTTGTTTCTTCTAATGAAGTTTTTTCTTG
The DNA here is from genome assembly GCA_947586205.1 of uncultured Bacilli bacterium. Classification (GTDB taxonomy): domain Bacteria; phylum Bacillota_I; class Bacilli_A; order RF39; family UBA660; genus Ventrenecus. The sequence goes on along the minus strand of CANPXO010000004.1, from coordinate 34,643 downwards.
CGTTAAAATATCCCTTACATAGGCATGATACAACTTAACATAATATTTAGAATTATATTTATAAACCGCGCCATCTGTTCCATGACCAATTTCTTTTTTTAAATCTTCTGGTGTTATATAAATCGCATTCATATTCAAAACCCCCTTTTGTTGCCAAATATTATAACACTTTTATTTTTACTTGTCAAATCGATAAAAAGCGAGTAAACTAAAGTACGGAGAGTTATGAGTTATGAAAAGCATAAAAAAATATATTCCTAATTGTTTAACATCGTTAAGAATTATATGTACACCTATGATAATTTATTTAGGATTAACGAATCATTATTGGCTTTTAATTGTTGTCGTGGGAATCATTTCTTTTACTGATTTTTTAGATGGCTTTTTAGCAAGAAAATGGAAAGTCACAAGTGCATTTGGTGCGAAGTTAGATACGGTTGCCGATAAGACATTGGCAATTAGTTTACTGATTTTATTAGTGATTAAAAATCATGCTTATTTCTATTTACTTCTTTTAGAATGTGTGATTGCTTGTATTAATTTATATTTTTATTTTAAAAAAGGAGTTGTCGCATCTTTACTGATTGGTAAAATTAAAACTTGGGCTATTTTCTTAACGATTCTTTTTGGCTTTTTAGCTATGATAATTCCATGGATTCCGATTCAAATATTTATTATCATTACTTTTATTTTACAAATTCTAACATTATGTTGTTATCTTTATTATAAAGGAAGAACCAAAGAAGAAATACAAAAAGAAAGAGATAAAGAACGTAAAGAATTTCTTGAATTAGTCAAACCTATTATTGAAAATGAAGAATTTCAAAAAAGGAAAAAATATCCCCATCATATACATGAATCTGTTTATGAACATGTTTCTAAAGTCGCATTTGATTGTTATAAAATTGGAAAAAGATATTCCTTAGATTATAAAAGCTTAGCTGTTGCCGGAATGTTACATGATTTTTATGAGAAACCTTGGCAATATGACAAAGAAAGAAAAAAATTTTTTGAAAAACATGCGTTTACTCATGCGAAAAATGCAGTGGATAATGCAAAGAGAGTCTTTGGAACCAAAGTTGTAACTCCAAAAGTAGAAGAAATTATGCTTACCCATATGTTTCCAGTGAATAAAAAACTCCCTAGAAGTAAAGAAGCTTGGCTTATTACACTTGTTGATAAAGCAGATTCGATTGAATTTGTGATGCACCCCATTGCCCTTGCTAAGATTTTCTTGAAAATAGGAGACCCAGAAAACTTAGAAGAAACAGAAGAAAAAAAGAAAAAGAAAAGAAAAAAAACAAAAGAGTAAAAAAATGTAAAAAAGTGTGTTCAAAGTTTGACACTTTTTTTATCTTTCGATATAATGTTTATGGTGAAGATAAGTATGGCAAAGAAGAAAAAAGGAACAAGTGAAAATACCAAAAATATGACATTCAGTGTAGAACTCACTGGACTCATTTTAATTCTTATAGGTTTGATTGGCTTTGGTTTTGGACCTGTTGGAGCATTACTAAAAAAATTTGCTATGTTTCTTGCAGGGGAGTGGTGGCCACTTATTTTAATTTTTGTTTTATATTTAGGATTCTTTATGTTAATTAAAAGAAAGTTACCAAATTTTTTTCAACAAAAATATATTGGTTTCTATCTTTTACTCATTGTAGTCTTAGTATTTAGTCATTTAACTTTTATTCGGGAATGTGAAAGTGCATCTGATATTTTTGAAGAAACAATTAAAAACTATGGTGCAAGAGTGAATTCTATGGATAGTCACTCGGCTTTATCAAGTTCTGGACTTTCTTCAATCGCGATTGGTGGAGGTATCATCGGGGCCGTATTTGCTTTTGCATCCGATGCTTTATTTGATGAGACAGGAACTTATGTTGTGTTAGCATTCGTGACTCTTTTTGGAGTTGTGTTACTCTTTAATGTCAATTTATCTGAGATATTATCAAATCTTTGGAATAAAATACGTCACGTGAAAGACCTTGCGGAAGAGAGTGAAGAAGGGTCTGTCGAAGATGACGTGACAAGAAGAGAAAAAGCTCTAGAAAAAAGGTTGATGGGTGAGGAAGAAGAACCATCTAGTAAAGCGATTGTCATAAATAGTATGGAAGAATTAAAACAATTTTCTGAGCCTCCTAAAGAACCTGTGGTAGAGACTCCTCAAGAAGAGAGCAAATCAAATGTAAGTAATCCAAATTATAAACTTCCTGATATGAAGATTTTAGATAATCCAGTGGTAAGCAAAAAGACAAATTCCAACCAATTCTTAATTAATAATAAACAAAATCTAGAAAGAGTTTTAAATGATTTCCAAATTACAGGTAAAGTCGTTGATATTCATATGGGGCCATCTGTGACTCAGTTTGAAGTCGTGGTACCAAGTGGAACAAAAGTAAGTCGTATTGTATCTATTAATAAAGAAATTGCTTTGGCTTTAGCTGCCAAAGATGTTCGTATAGAAGCGCCAATTCCTGGAAAAAGTACGATTGGTATTGAAATTCCAAATCAAGCCATTTCAGCTGTAAAGATTAAAGAAATTTTAGCAAGTAAAGAAATGTTAGAAAGTAAAGGTGGCATTTTAGTTGCCTTAGGAAAAGATATTATGGGTACACCAAGAATTTGTGATTTGTCAAAGATGCCTCACTTACTCATTGCTGGTTCTACTGGTTCTGGTAAATCTGTCTGTGTGAATAGTATTATTGCATCTATTTTGATGCGTTATCGGCCTGATGAAGTGAAACTTGTGTTGGTAGACCCAAAACAAGTAGAATTATCAAATTATAATGGAGTTCCTCATTTACTTTGTCCAGTCGTGGTAGACCCGAAAAGAGCAAGTGCAACCTTACAAAAAGTGGTTGTCGAAATGGACCGAAGATATCATGAACTTGCGGATAACGGAGTCAAAAATATTGGCGATTACAATAAAAAGATTGATGAAGAAAATGCTCGTCATCCTGAGAATCCAAGACCTAGAATGCATTACATAGTTGTGATTGTTGATGAAATGGCAGATTTGATGATTGCAGCAAGAAAAGAAGTCGAAGACTCCATTATGAGAATTACTCAACTTGCTCGTGCAGCTGGAATTCATTTGATTGTCGCGACTCAAAGACCTAGTACCGATGTTATCACAGGTGTTATTAAAACCAATATTCCATCTCGTATTGCATTCTCTGTAGCAAGTCAAATTGACTCTCGAACCATTTTAGATTGTGGTGGAGCCGAGAAACTTCTTGGAAAAGGTGATATGCTCTTTCAACCAATGGGTGAAAATACACCAATTCGTATTCAAGGATGTTATATTTCCGATGATGAAATCAGGAGGCTCATTGACCATGTATGTAAACAACAACAAGCTAGTTATGATGAATCCTTAAGTGAAATTCAAACAGAAACTACTTCATCACACTCTGGAGGGGGAGACGCAGAAGAATACGATGATCCAATGTACCAAGAAGTTGTGGAATTTGCCATTCAAACAGGTAAGATTAGTGCATCCCTTCTTCAAAGAAGATTCCGTTTTGGCTATAACCGTGCAGCTCGTATTGTGGATTTATTAGAAGAACGAGGAATTATTGGACCTCAAAATGGATCGAAACCTAGAGAAGTATTAGTAAAACTTGAAAATAATGAAAATCCTGGAGAATAATCCAGTTTTTCTTTGGAAAAATTTATTTTTATGATACAATGAAAGAGTAAAAGAGAATAGGTGAGAGTATGAAAAGAGGATTTACATTAATAGAACTTTTAGCAGTGATTGCTATACTAGGATTATTAATTGGTGTTTCTGTGCCAGTATATTTAACAATATCTGCAAATATAAATCAAAGTATGTCAGAAACAAAAATAGAGGAATTAAAAGCGAAAAGTGAAAAATATGCTGAAGAAACAGGCAAAAGCGTTTTTGATGTGAAGACATTAATAGAAGCAGGAGTATTATCTTCCGATAGTGAACTAGGAGAATATAAGGATCCTGTAAGTGGACGAGATATGTCTTGTGATATTATAACAATGCAGTATCAAAATGGAAGTTATGAAGCAAGTATTACAGAAAGTCATGAATGTTATGAAGAACAATACCTAGAAAACTTATTTGGAATGGTGGAACTGTATTTAGAAAATACAAATGGACAAGAAATACCAAGAGAAAATGAAAATACATGGTTAAAAGAAAGTAAAGTGAATGTAAGATATCGGTTAAAACCAGAATACGAAAGGAAAGGAATAATAAGTGAAATCTCATGGAGTGGACAAGCTCAACTAAATTGTAGTACACAAGAGAACAATCTAGATGAATGTCAAAAATATTTAATAGAAGCCTATGAAAATGGGATCAAAAATATAGAAGTGAGATTACAAGTAAAAATAGTATTAAATGAAAGTGGAGCTTCTCTTGTGAATAATTTATCAACAAAAGTATTATTAGATATCCAAAGACCAACAGTGACAGAAGGAAGTGTTACAGTAAATAATGATACAAATACGAGTGGAGCAAGAAGAGTGACCTTTGAACTCACAGATGGATCTGGAAGTGGAATTAAAGAGTATGCAATAGCAGATAATATTGGAACAAATACATGTAGTAATATAAGTGGATACAAAAGTGCATCAGAAGGCATTCAAACAGAGTATTTAAGAGCAGATGGAAGCAATAAAACATATTATATATGTGTAAAAGATAAAGTAGGAAATGTAAGTAGTGATGATGATTTAAGAAGTGAAAGAAATCAAATTCATATTGATCGGGTGGACAGTGAGATTCCAAAAATCAATGGTGTCACAGTGAAATCTTCATCACCAGGATACAATGATTTAAATGTCAAAATAAAAATTCAGGCTGATGACGATGATGGAAAAGAAAATTTAGAGATGTGTATCTCTCAAACAGGATATTTAAGAGATTGTACATGGGAAAAATATGAAGAAACAGAACAATTATTAAAATTTAATGGGGATTATGACGGACAAGTTCGAACGGTATATGTATCCATAAGAGACAAAGCAGGAAATACCAAGAATGCTCAACAAAATTATACAGTCTATGCGAGATGCAGTGCACAAACAGGATGGATTGAACAATCAAATACAAGTAATTCATGTCCAGCGTGTGGAAATAACTATTATAATCAATATGATTCATCTTTTGATAAATATTTAGGGGATGTTTGTGATACAAGAACATTGCATCCACATTGTCCACAGCCAACAAATTGTTGCAGCAGCATAGAAAGATCTGGTGAAGGATCTTGGAAATCTTGTAGTGCAACATGTAATGGAGGAACACAAACTAGAGATGTCTATTATCAAAGTGCATATGATCATAGAACTTCATGTGGAACTCATACAGATGAAGATTCACAAAGTTGTAATACAGTAAGTTGTTGTGATTCACAATTTACATATATAAGCGAAAGCAGTGGTTCTTGTCAGGGTAGTTGTGGAACAGGAAGTAGATATATTTCAAGAAGATATATAAGTCGTGTAACTGGACAAGATTGTGGAGATGCTGGCTCCCATTACACAAGTTGTAGTACAGGAAGGAGTTGTTGCAAATGCACGCCTAGTTGTACTGCTGCTGGTTGTGCACAAAGCCCTGATGCTTTGTATGATTGCAATGATACAAGTTGTAGTCAACAATGTACAGTAGCTAGAAAGAATTATTGCTAATTTTCAAATGAAGTACATAAGTTTAAAATCTTATGTGCTTTTTGATTAAAAAAAGATTGTAACAAATGCAATATTTTTCCCCACATTTTCTCTTTACAAAAGAAAGAAAATATAGTAGAATGAGTTCATAAACTTTTAAATGCAGTCAAAAAAAGAGGAAATGAATGGTGATTTTTTGGAACATTACTTCACAAATAATACGAATCTCAAAAGTGAAATGAGACAAATCACTTATGAAAACGGAGATACTGTTTTCACTTTTTGGAGTGATTTAGGAGTTTTTTCCAAAAATCATATAGATTATGGAAGTAAACTTTTAGTAGAAACAATTTTAGAAAAAAGAAAAAAGCAAAATTTAAAAATATTAGATGTGGGATGTGGATACGGTTTTATTGGAATTGTTCTAGGTAAACTTTTAAATGGTGAGGTTACCATGGTGGATGTCAATAAAAGAGCTTTACATTTATGTGAGAAAAATCGAAAAGAAAATCAAGTAGAAGGGAAATGCACAGAAAGTAATATCTATGAGAATGTGACAGGAAAATTTGATTTGGTGGTAACGAACCCACCAATTCGAGCTGGAAAAAATGTGGTATTAGAAATGTTAGAAAAAGCAAAAGAATATATGAATGAGGAAGGTGAGTTATGGTTTGTCATTCGAAAAGACCAAGGAGTCAAAAGTATTTCTAAAATCTTAGAGAATACCTATAAAGTGGAAAAAATGGCAACATCCAAAGGTTTTTACGTAATGTGTGCAAAAAGTTGTTGACACATCTTGTAAAAGTGTGTTAAATTATAAATTGGTGACGTGTTAGTTTCTAGCACTGTAGTGTTTCCAAAAAAAATAAATTTAGATGGGGTGAGATTGTGGCTTATAAACTAAAAAAATGTGGAGATTACAGAACAAGACGTAGCTTTTCAAAAAGCAAAAATACGATGGAACTTTCAGATCTTTTGGAGATTCAAAAGAAGAGTTATCAAGATTTCTTAGAGGTGGGAATCAAAGAAGTTTTTGATGAATTATTTCCTGTGGAAAGTTTTACAGGAAATGTAACCATTGATTTTGGAGATTATTCTTTAGAAACTCCAAGATACTCTGTGAAAGAATCAAAGGAAAGAATGGTAAACTATGCCGCTCCTTTAAAGGTGCAAGCACGTGTTTTCATTCATGAAACTGGTGAAGTCAAAGAACAGGAAATATTCCTAGGGGATATGCCTTTAATGACCGATTCTGGTACATTTATTATTAATGGAGCAGAACGTGTTATTGTATCCCAATTAGTACGTAGTCCAAGTGTTTATTTCAAAAGAGAAATTGACAAGAATGGACGTCGTATTATTACAGGCGAGATGATTCCAAACAAAGGAACGTGGTTAGAGTTTGAGACCGATGCAAGAGATGTTGTTTATGTACGTATTGACCGTACAAGAAAAGTACCAGTAACAACTTTCTTACGTGCATTAGGTCTATCTAGTAACGAAGACATTACTCATGTGTTTGGTGAAAATGATTACATTACCAATACATTAGAAAAAGATAGTACGAAGAATACAGACGAAGCTTTAATTGATATCTTTGAAAAATTAAGACCTGGAGAACCAGCAACTCTTGATTCAGCAAAGAATCAATTAATTACTCGTTTCTTTGATCATTTCCGTTATGACTTAGCCAAGGTAGGACGTTACAAATTTAATAAAAAATTAAATGTATGTGACCGTTTAGTAGGCTGTACTTTAGCCGAAGATATTACGGATGAAAATAATAAAGTTGTGGCTAAATCAGGAACTTTAGTAACGAAAGAAGTTCTAGAGTCTATAAAACCAGCTTTAAAAGCGGGATTTGGACTTCATAAAGTTTTAATTCATGAAGAATTAGACCAATATGATCAAATTCAAGAAATTAAAGTCTTTGATAAAGTAAATACCGAGAAAGTGATTTCGATTATTGGTGTCGATACAAGTATTGATGAAAGACGTTTAACCATCCCTGATATTTATGCCTCAGTAAACTACTATTTAAATTTACATGCTGGCATTGGAAATACCGATGAAATCGATAACTTAGGAAATCGTCGTGTTCGTCAAGTAGGAGAGTTAATTGAAAATCAATTTAGAGTTGGTATGGCTCGTATGGAAAGAGTGATCCGTGAGAGAATGACGACTCAAGAAACGACAGATATCACACCGAAATCATTAATTAATATTCGTCCAGTGACTGCAGTTTTAAAAGAGTTCTTTGGTTCTTCTCAATTATCTAAATTTATGGACCAAATTAACCCAATTGCTGAACTTACCGATAAAAGACGTTTATCTAGTTTAGGACCTGGAGGTCTTTCTAGAGATCGTGCTGGAATGGATGTTCGTGACGTAAACGCTAGCCATTATGGACGTATTTGTCCAGTAGAAAGCCCAGAAGGACAAAACATTGGACTTATTACATCACTTGCTGGTTATGCCAAAGTAAACGAATATGGATTTATTATGACTCCGTACCGTCGTGTCACAAATGGTATAGTAGATTTAGATGACGTTGTTTATATGACAGCTGATGAAGAAGCAGATTACTATATTTCTGAAGCAAATATTGCTTTAGGAGAAAATAATGAAATTCTAGAAAAAGAAGTTATCGTAAGATATAATGGCGATAATGTGATGATTTCAAAAGACAAAGTTAACTTTGTGGACGTTTCACCTAGTCAAGTTGTTTCTATTACAACAAGTTGTATCCCATTCTTAAACTACGACGATGCAAACCGTACACTTATGGGTTCTAACATGCAACGTCAAGCAGTACCTCTATTAAAGAGTGAAGCTCCGATTGTAGGTACTGGTGTAGAATGTGTCGCAGCAAAATACTCTGGTAGTACGATTGTCGCGAAAGCGGATGGTGTTGTAGAGTATGCGGATGCCAAACAAATTATTGTAAAAAATGCCAAAGGAAAAGATGTCTATCACCTTGCAAACTATGAAGGAAACAATGCTGGAAGTTGTACAAATCATATTCCTCTAGTTCATAAAGGCGATAAAATCAAAATGGGACAAGTGATTGCCGATGGTCCTTCTACAGACCAAGGAGAACTTGCCTTAGGTAAAAACATGACAGTTGCATTTATGACTTACAATGGATTTAACTATGAAGATGCAGTCATATTAAATGAAAGATTAGTGAAAGAAGACGTTTATACTTCACTTCATATTGAAATGTATGAAATTGAATGTCGTGATACCAAATTAGGACCAGAAGAAATTACAAGAGATATTCCAAATGTTGGTGAAGAAGCTCGTAAGAACTTAGATGCGGATGGTATTGTAAGAATTGGTACCGAAGTAAAAGAAGGAGATATCCTTGTTGGTAAAGTCACACCAAAAGGAGTTCAAGAGCTTACGAGTGAAGAAAAATTATTACATGCGATCTTTGGTGAAAAAACTCGTGAAGTAAGAGATACATCTTTAAGAGTAGAGCATGGTGCAGCTGGTATCATTCATGATGTGAAAGTATATACCAAAGAAAATAGTGATGAACTACCTGCTGGCGTTTTCAAAATTATTCGTGTTTACATTATTCAAAAACGTAAGATTCAAGTGGGAGATAAAATGAGTGGACGTCATGGAAACAAAGGTGTTATTTCTCTAGTCTTACCAGAAGAAGATATGCCTTACTTACCAGACGGGACTCCAGTTGATGTTATGTTAAATCCACTTGGTGTTCCATCTCGTATGAATATTGGTCAGATCCTCGAAGTTCATTTAGGAATGGCTGGTAAAAAATTAGGTGTTCATTATGCAACTCCAGTCTTTGATGGAGCAAACATTGAAGATATTCATGAAGAAATGAAAGAAGCAGGAATGCCTGAAGATGGAAAAGTCACATTAATTAATGGACGTACAGGAGAGCCTTTTGAAAATAAAGTCAACGTTGGTGTAATGTACATGGTAAAACTTCACCACATGGTAGATGATAAATTACATGCTCGTGCGACTGGACCTTATAGCTTAGTGACTCAACAACCATTAGGTGGTAAAGCTCAATTTGGTGGACAACGTTTTGGAGAAATGGAAGTTTGGGCATTATATGCTTATGGTGCAGCTCATGTTCTTCAAGAAATATTAACCATTAAATCCGATGATGTCATTGGTCGTGTAAAAGTTTATGAAGCTTTAGTCAAAGGTAAAACAGTAAATCAAGCTGGTGTTCCAGAATCATTCAGAGTATTAATCAAAGAATTCCAAGCTTTAGGTTTAAATGTTCAAATTATTAATAATAATGATGAAGTCTTAGATTTAAAAGAAATTGAGAAAGAAGAAGACAAAGAAGATATCATTAAGATTGATGAAATCGACTTAAATTCAGAACCAATCGAAGAACCACCTCTTCCAGAGGAAGAAGCTCCTACTGAAGAAACAGAAGAAGAGGAAGAAGATGAATTCGAAGGGGATAGTCTAGATGATTTAGAATTTCCTGGCGATGCCTATATAGATAGTGATGGGGAGGTTGAATAGAATGATTGAAGTTAATAATTTTAAAGGAATTAAAATTAGTCTTGCAAGTCCTGAACAAATCCGTTCTTGGTCTTACGGAGAAGTAAAGAAACCTGAAACAATTAACTATCGTACTTTAAAACCAGAAAAAGATGGACTTTTCTGCGAGAAGATTTTTGGACCAACCAAAGATTATGAATGTAACTGTGGAAAATATAAAAGATTACGTTATAAAAATGTCATATGTGATAGATGTGGAGTAGAAGTAACAAAGTCTAAAGTACGTCGTGAACGTATGGGACATATTGAACTTGCTTCTCCATGTTCACACATTTGGTTCTTTAAAGGTGTTCCATCTAAAATGGGGCTTGTCTTAGACATGAGTCCAAGAGACCTAGAAGAAGTTTTATACTTTGTAAGTTATGTTGTCTTAGACCCTGGAAATGTTCCTCTAGGAAAGAAACAAACTTTATCAGATAAGGAGTACCGTGCTTACTATGAAAAATATGGAAATAGTTTCAAAGTAGGTATGGGTGCTGAAGCCATTAAAACCCTATTAAAAGAAGTAGATATCGATAAAGAAGTGGAAGAGGTAAGAAAAGAATTAGATGGTGCCACTGGACAAAAGAGAATTCGTTTAGTAAAACGACTAGATTGCTTAGTAGCTTTCCAAGAAAGTGGAAACCGTCCTGAATGGATGATTCTAGATGTCATTCCAGTCATTCCACCAGATATCAGACCTATGATTCAATTAGATGGTGGACGTTTTGCAACAAGTGACTTAAATGATTTGTACCGTCGTATTATTAACCGTAATAATCGTTTGAAAAAATTATTAGAATTAAATGCTCCAACGATTATTGTTCAAAACGAAAAACGTATGTTACAAGAAGCAGTAGACAGCTTACTTGATAATGGACGTCGTGGAAGAAGTGTATCAGGAGCAGGAAATAGACCACTCAAGAGTTTATCTTCGATGTTAAAAGGAAAACAAGGTCGTTTCCGTCAAAATCTTCTCGGTAAACGTGTTGACTACTCTGGACGTAGCGTTATCGTTGTTGGACCAAACCTTAAAATGTATCAATGTGGTATTCCAAAAGATATGGCTTTAGAGTTATTTAAACCTCATGTTATTCATGGATTAGTCGAAAAGGGACTTGCTCATAATATTAAAGGAGCAAAGAAACTTATTGATGCCAAAGATGATTGTGTTTGGGATATCGTGGAAGAAGTCATTACTGAGCATCCAGTTTTATTAAACCGTGCCCCAACTCTACATAGACTTGGTATTCAAGCATTCGAACCAAAATTAGTTGGTGGAAAAGCCATTCGTTTACACCCACTTGTTTGTACAGGATTTAATGCTGACTTCGATGGAGACCAGATGGCTGTTCACGTTCCTCTTTCTGAAGAAGCGAAATCAGAAGCAAGAATCTTAATGTTAGGTGCTCAAAACATCTTGAATCCAAAAGACGGAAAACCTATTGTTACACCATCTCAAGATATGGTTCTTGGAAACTGTTATTTAACTCAAGAAAAAGCAGGCGAAGAACATGAAGGTAAAGTCTATAAAGATCCAAATGAAGTTTTAATGGCTTATGAAAGAAAAGAAATTACGCTTCATACGCGTATTGCTCTTCCAGTTCGTTCTTTCAAACATAAATTATTTACCGAAGAACAACAAGATAAATATTTAGTCACAACTTGTGGTAAGATTATATTCAATGAAATTTTACCTGATAGTTATCCTTATATTAATGAAGCAACAAAAGAAAATATCGAAGGAATTACTCCAAATAAATTCTTCTTAGAAATGGGAACGAATATTCCTGAAGCAATTGCAAATATGCCAATTATTAATCCTTTTGTAAAAGGTGATTTAAGTAAGATTATTGCTCAAGTCTTTAAACGTTATCATACAACAGAAACTTCTGTTTTCCTTGATAAATTAAAAGACTTAGGATTTAAATATTCAACGATTGCTGGTATTACGGTATCTGCTGCCGATATTGTTCCATCTAAGACAAAGAATGAAGTCATCGCGGAATCAAAAGAATTAGTTGATAAAGTCAATAAACAATTTAAACGTGGTATGATTACCGAAGAAGAACGTTACAATACCGTTATTGATATTTGGACCAAAGCAAATGATAAAATTAAAGCAGAACTCAAAAGCATCGCTGATGGAAACTATGATAACCCATTATTCATGATGATGAATTCTGGAGCTCGTGGTTCCTTATCAAACTTTGCTCAGTTAGCTGGTATGCGTGGATTAATGGCGAAACCAGATGGTTCTACGATTGAAATCCCAGTTATGTCAAACTTCTCTGAAGGTTTAACCGTATCTGAATTCTTCTTATCAAGCCATGGTTCAAGAAAAGGTTCTGCCGACACTGCACTTCGTACAGCAGACTCTGGATACTTAACTCGTCGTTTAGTTGAAGTTGTTCAAGATATCATCGTGAAAGAACATGATTGTGGTTCTTTACAAGGAGTTGCTGTTTCTGATTTAATTAACGATAAAGATGGAAGTGTCATTGAACCTCTTAGTGAACGTATTTTAGGAAGATTTACAGCTCAAAAGATTGTTCATCCTGAAACTAAAGAAGTCATTGCTGACAAAGGCGTATTAATTACTGAAAACATCGTGAAGAAAATTACAGATGCTGGTATTAAAACCGTTGAAATTCGAAGCATCTTAACATGTAAGACCGAAAATGGTGTATGTCAAAAATGTTATGGACGTAACCTAGCAACAGGTAATTTAGTTGAAACTGGGGAAGCGGTTGGTATTATGGCGGCTCAATCTATTGGTGAACCTGGTACCCAACTTACCATGCGTACATTCCACTCTGGTGGAGTTGCCGGAGACGATATTACCCAAGGTCTTCCTCGTGTTGAAGAGTTATTTGAAGCTCGTAATCCAAAAGGAAAAGCAACCATTTCTGAGATTAGTGGTAAAGTCACTTTAATTAAAGAAGATAACGGAAAACATCGTATCATTGTTGAAAATGATGTGGAAACTCGTGAACATATTACAAATTACAATATGAAAGTTCGTGTTTCTGTTGGTGATGTTGTGAGTGCTGGAGATAAACTTACGGAAGGTGTTATTTCTCCTAAAGAGTTACTTGCAGTCACAGACCCAATTACAGCTCAAGAATATATTTTGAAAGAAATTCAAATGGTTTATAAATTACAAGGTGTTGATATTAACGATAAACACGTTGAAATTATTTGTAAACGTATGATTAATAAAGTTCGTATTGTAGATCCAGGAGATACGGATTTAGTAGAAGGCTTAAGTGTATCAATGAAAGAATTCACAGATGCCAATAAACCTGTTATCCTAGCTGGTAAAGTTCCTGCCAAAGGACGTCCAATTATGCTTGGTATTACAAAGAGTTCTTTACAAACAGATTCCTTCTTATCAGCAGCTTCTTTCCAAGAGACAACAAGAGTTCTTACTGATGCTGCAATCAAAGGTTCTGTGGACTACTTACGAGGACTTAAAGAAAACGTTATTATTGGTAAACTTATTCCTGCTGGTACAGGAGCTCATCAATATAGTGATATTGAACTTGTGTTACAAAAACAATTTATGGATGATGATGCAAGTGAAGTATTAGAAAATAGATTGTTTGGCTCTGAAGAGGACAGTGTGGAAAGTCAAGAAGATGAAAACGTTGAAACTGCTGATGTAGAAACAGAAGTTGAAACAAATGAAGAAAGTGCTGAAGAATAATTCAGTGCTTTTTTCTTGCAAAAAAATAATTGAATGTTAAAGTTTGTTATGCTACAATAAATATCGATAGGGAGGTTTCTAAAAATGATAAAAAATATAAAACCAGAAGAATTAATAAATACAGAAGCTTTTGTAAGAGAACCAGTATATTCTTTAACAACAGAAATAAGAGAAAATTCTTCCAAAAAAATAATTTTAAATGGAGGAAGAGGAACAGGTAAAAGTGTAACCCTTTCTTGTATGCAAAACCAAAGACTAGGAATGGAAAGTCAAACCATACTTATGCGTTTTGATTCTGTTATTAGTTTTGCCGAGTATCCAACGAAATGGTTTAATGAAGCTTTTTTTGCTCATTATTATGAATTAGTCTTTTCTTGGAATTTGTTATCCTTTATAAAGCAATATTATGGTCTTACATATGAAACTTATTTTCAAGATATAGAAGCATTATTGCACAATGTCTCTCAGAATACGAATGATTATATTCAAAATATTTATTTTTCCAAAAGGACGATAGAAAGATTTTTAAGACCTACAGAAATATCATCAGAAATCATAACCAGATTAAAAAAATATTTAGGGATTCAAAAATTAAATCTAGCTATTGACCGTTTTGATTGGATGAATGGAAGTAGTTCCTATACACAATCTCTAATAAGTAAGTATTTTGATTTATTTGATAAGACTGTGATTACTGTAGATGATGATTCTTTAGAGAAAGAGCGTTTGATAAAAAATGGATACTCCTTTGTACCTGTAACATATGGAAAAGAAATAGATGTGATAAAGCAAATCATTAGAAGAAGAATAAATTTAAATAAAGTGTTAAATCCTTTTGATGTAAATATTTTATCGGATGAAATTTATAAAAAAATGATTGAAAAATTAAATGGAGATATTTCTTCTATGATCGTTACATGTGGAGAAATTCATGATGTATTCACTTGGGAAGAGGGTAAAGTAGATATTAATGCTGAAGCTGATGAAGCAATACTTTGTCAATTAATAAGAAAAAAAGAGTTAAGAGAAATCGATGGGAACCCACCAAAATTCTATTTATAAAAATCAGTAAAAATTCTTACTGTTTTTTTCTTGCATTTTTCGGAAAGTGTGTTAGAATATTTATTCGTAACAGGGGGTATTGTATGGAGACAACAAAAGAGGATTTTTATTCACTTTTTTTAGCAATTTTATGTCGTATTCAAAGAATTGACTCTAGATTTTCTTCTTTATCTTTACTTCGAACGACGCTTTGTAATGAATATTTGAAACATCATCCTGAACTTAGTGCTTTAGAAGTGCTAAAATTGTATTATGAAAGTTTACAAAAAGCTTGTTTAGAAGGAAATATCATTTGTCATGATGGAGTCTATCAATTTAATAGTTTGAATATCAAAGCCGTCGATGAGAGAACCAGAAAACTTGCTTATGAATATGCAGAAAAAATGATTCATTAATGCTTGACAAAATATACAATTATATGCTACTATTAATTTGTACAGAGAGATGTACGTATTAAAAGAGGTGATTCCAGCCGTTAAATGGAAATGATTAAAGCGGTGATTCCAGCCAATAAATGGAAATGATAAAAGCGGTGACCCCAGCCATAAGTCGGGAATCATAAAAGCAGACTAAGTTTTTAAAAAAATTTAGTCTTTTTCTTTACAAATGTTCGCCTGTGTATTATAATTATAAGCAAGGAAAAGAGTTGGTTATAATGAAAACAATAAAAATTGTTAAAATAGATAAGGATTATCTAGATTATTTAAGAAATTTTGAAGAAAAGATATATGAGTTTAAACAAAATCGACCATATATTGGTGCTTTATTAAAAGTAAAGGATATGGAATATTTTGCTCCTTTATCAAGTCCTAAAGCAAAGCACCAAAATATGTCGAATTTTATTGATTTTATGAAAATAGAAGTAAAAAATAGATTAGTAGGAGTTATTAATTTTAATAATATGATTCCAGTTACTTCAGCTAATTATGAAGTATTGGACTTAAATCAAATTCAAAATTCTAGCGAAGAACAAAAATATTACAATTTGTTGAAAGCAGATTCTATTTTTCTAAATAGAAATAAAGATAAAGTTTATCGAAAATCGGAAAAACTATACGATTACTATCAAAAGGGAAAATTAAATCTTAATATAATGAATCGATGCTGTAACTTCCCATTATTAGAAGAAAAATGTTTAGAATATAATCATATTACTGTATAAATCTTATCAAGATGTACATTATAAATATGGGAGGATTATTTATTCTCCTCTCCTTTTTAAAATGAAATTAGCACTCGATATTGACAAGTGCTAAAAATATGATATAATGGAATAGTATGAAATGGAGGTGGGATCTTATGTATCCTAATAATAATGAAGAAATACAAAAACCATTAGAGAAATATGGACGTGATATTACAAAAAATGTTCGTGATAATAAAGTAGACCCAGTCATTGGTCGTGATGAAGAGATTCGTAATGTTGTTCGAATATTATCTCGTAAAAGTAAAAATAATCCAGTATTAATTGGTGAACCAGGTGTTGGTAAAACCGCAATCGTGGAAGGCCTTGCTGAACGTATTGTAAAAGGAGATATTCCAAATAGTTTAAAAGGAAAAACAATTTGGGAGTTAGACTTAGGTGCTTTAGTTGCAGGTGCCAAATACCGAGGTGAATTTGAGGAAAGACTGAAAGCTGTCTTAAAAGAAATTCAAGAAAGTGATGGAGACATCATCATGTTTATTGATGAAATTCATATGATTGTTGGAAGTGGGGCAGAAGGAGCGATGGACGTATCTAATATGTTAAAGCCACTTCTTGCCCGTGGTGAAATTCATGTAATAGGCGCGACAACTCTAAATGAATATCGTAAGTATATTGAGAAAGATGGAGCCTTAGAAAGACGTTTCCAAAAAGTTTTAGTAAGTGAACCTACCGTAGAAGATACCATTACGATTCTAAGAGGACTCAAAGAACGTTTTGAAATATTTCATAAAGTATCCATCAAAGATTCTGCTTTAGTTTCTGCTGCAACTCTTTCAGACCGTTATATTACAGACAGATTCTTACCTGATAAAGCCATTGACTTAGTCGATGAAGCCTGTGCCACGATTAAAATGCAATTAGATTCTGTTCCAGTAGAACTTGATACGTTAACAAGAAAAATTATGTCTTTAGAAATTGAACGTCAAGCTTTAAAGAAAGAGAAAGATGAAATTTCTATCGCTCGTATGAATACCATTGAAGAAGAACTTAAAAATTTAAAAGAACAAGAAGCAAATCTAAGACAAAAATGGGAACAAGAGAAAAAGATTAAAGAAACCATTAATAGTAAAAAAGAAGAACTCGAAAGAACAAAATTCGAATTAGAAAAAGCCGAGAACAACTATGATTTAGAGACCAGTGCAAGACTTCGTCATGGGGTGATTCCAACACTTGAAAAAGAACTTGAGGATTTACGCAAAGAAGAAGATAGTAAAATCTTATCAGATGTCGTCGATGATGAGAAAATCGCAGAGATTATTTCTCGTTGGACTCATATTCCTGTCGCGAAACTCGTAAGTAGTGAGAAGGAAAAATTGCTACAATTAAAATCAAGATTAAAGGAAAGAGTTAAAGGTCAAGATGAAGCTTTAGATTTAGTAAGTGAAGCGATTATCAGGGCAAGAAGTGGAATCAAAGACCCGAATCGTCCAATTGGATCATTTATTTTCCTAGGTCCAACAGGAGTTGGAAAAACAGAAGTTGCTCGAAGCTTAGCCTATGAACTATTTGATGATGAAAGACACATGATACGAATCGATTGTTCCGAATACATGGAAGCCTTCAATGTTTCTCGTCTTATTGGCGCGCCTCCAGGATATGTTGGTTATGACGAAGGTGGAGTATTAACCGAAGCGGTTCGAAGAAATCCATATAGCATTGTCTTATTTGATGAAATTGAAAAAGCTCATAAAGATGTTTTCAATATTTTACTACAAATCTTAGATGATGGACGACTTACGGATAGTCAAGGAAGAACGGTTGACTTTAAAAATACCATTATTATCATGACAAGTAACTTAGGAAGTGAATCGATTTTAGAAAATGATGAACATGCAAAAGAAAAAGTCATGGCTGAATTAAGAACTCACTTCCGTCCAGAGTTTATTAACCGAATTGATGAAATTATCGTATTCTCATCTTTAAAGAAAGAAGTAGTCGGTGAAATATTAGATAAACTCATTGGTGAACTTCAAAAAAGATTAGATACGAATTTAATTCATTTAACATTAACCCAAAGTGCCAAAGATAAAATCATTGAAGAATCTTTTGACCCAGAGTTTGGAGCAAGACCAATTAAACGATATGTCACGAAAAATATTGAATCCTTAATCGCACATGCCCTTCTTTCTTCTGAACTATCTGTTGGAGAAACGTTAGAAATTGATGTTCAAAATGACGAATTTGTGATTCATAAAAAAGAAAAATAGACTACAGAAATTAAGCTGTAGTTTTTTAATTCTTGCATTTTTCTGTATTCTTTATTAAAATGAATACAAGGAGTGGTTCCTATGTTTTTAGATGAAGTGAAAATGAAATTGGTAGCCGGAAAAGGGGGAGATGGATGTACTTCTTTTAGACGTGAAAAATACGTAGCTATGGGTGGTCCTGATGGGGGCTCTGGCGGAAAAGGAGGAGACATCATTTTTAAAGTCGATAAAGGGCTTGGAACTTTAATTGATTTAAAATTTCATAAAATTATGAAAGCAAATAAAGGGGAGAATGGAAGTGGCAAGAATTGTCGCGGTAAAAATGCGGAAGATATTGTGATTCATGTGCCTGCTGGAACAACAATTTATGATGAAGATACGGGACTAGTGATTGCCGATTTAACTGAGGATCAAGAACAAGTAATTGTCGCCCATGGTGGAAGAGGTGGCCGTGGAAATGTTGCTTTTGCAACACATGAAAAACCAGCGCCTAATTTTTCAGAACTAGGAGAGCCTGGAGAAATTCGCTATATTCGATGCGAGCTCAAACTCATTGCTGATGTCGGAATCATTGGTATGCCTAGTGTTGGAAAAAGTACCATCTTAGATGCTGTGACTAAAGCGAATCCAAAAATTGCTAGTTACCATTTTACAACCATTAGTCCTAACCTTGGTGTAGTCGAATTAAAAGATAAACGAAGCTTTATTCTAGCGGATTTACCAGGACTCATTGAAGGAGCCCATGAGGGAGTAGGTCTTGGTATTCAGTTTTTGAAACACGCGATGCGAACTCGTATGCTTTTACATGTTCTTGACATGGCTGGGTCTGAAGGAAGAGACCCGATAGAAGACTATGAAGTCATTCGACGAGAAATCGTTTCTTACAATGACGTGCTTGCTCATAAAAAAGAAGTCATTGTCGCGAATAAAAAGGATGTGGAAGGATTTGATGAAAATTTAAAACGCTTTAAAGAAAAATATCCAGATGCTGTCATATTTTCAATAAGTGCACTCCATCATGAAGGATTAGATGAGTTAATGATTTATTTAAAAGATACTTTAGAAACGATTGAAGAAAGCCCTATGTATCAAGAGGATGATTATGAAAGTACCATTGTCTATCGTTTTCAAAATGAAAAACCATATACGATTACCAAAGAAGATGGAATATGGGTATTAAGAGGAGCAGAAATTGAAAAATTATTTGCCATGACTCGTTTTAATGAAGACGAAGCAGTTCTTCGCTTTGCACGAAAACTAAAAGGAATGGGTATTGATGATGAACTCGAACGTCTTGGAGCCAAAAGAGGAGACGAAGTCCAAATTTTAGATTATATCTTTGAATGGCGAGAATAAAAAAAGGTTACATGGAGTAATCTTTTTTAGTCTTCAAACTTTAAAATAGAACCTATATATAATTTTTGACTGGCATTTTCAGGTAATTCTAAAATACTTGTTTTCTTGGCATCTTCACTGATTTTCACAATTTTATTTTTCGGAACAGAACGATAAATATAAATCACTTGGTTGTCCTCATTTAAACCAATGACATCAATATTTTCCTTCATAAAATAGGTATGAATTCCATTACACTTAGGAAAAAGCATCCCAAAATTAATATTCTTTTTTCCCATGAGGCCCAAAAGTCTTGTTTTAAAATCTTTGGCAACAACAATCTCTAATTCTTTATTATTCAGTTTTAATTTCATAACATTCTCCTTTATATCAATCTATGCTTTTCTTTTTCATTTTATCACAAATTTCCATTCCCTAGTTGTAAATTTTAAATATCGTTGGTATAATGTTTAAAGTAGGAGATGACTAGTATGGATGAGAAAGATTTTTCTTTCGAAGAAGAAAAAAATAAGGAAAATAAAGATCTTTTTGAAAATGAGATGGAAACATTAGAAACGACAAAAGAAGTGATTGAATTAAAAGACTTAATTCCTGAAAAAGGACAAAATTCTATAGAGGACTATGCTCAAGCTTTTGATGAGAGTAGTCGAGATGCAGATTTAATTTTTCAAACAGAAGTAGAAACAAAAGAAAAAATAAATGCTGAAAAGAAAGAAAGTATTTTTAGTAAATGCAAAAAGAAATGGAATGGTTTAAGTAAGAAAAATAAGATTTTATTTGTATCTTTAGGTGTTTTTGTTCTTGTATTGATGATTGTCTTAATTGTCTTTTTATGTATCTTATTCAAGAAACCAGAAGAGACTCCAAAGGAACCAGATATTGTTTTAGAAATGGACAACTATCGTTATGAAAATGGGAAATTAATTTTCTTAGATGAAAAAGAAGAAGAAATTGGGGAGTATGAATGTATCAATCAAGATGAGACTTTATGTGCTGTTGCAACATTACAAACCGATGAAACCATGGATACAGTAAGAAGAGTGGATGTTGATGGAAAATCTCTTAATTTCCGTTCCAAAATCTATTTTAACCGTTTTGTTTTCTTAAGAGATTCTAGCAATGCTAAAAATATTGAAACCAAAATCTATGATATCAAAAATAAAGAAGTTGTTGATACCGTAATTGAAGTCTTACAAACTCCAGAATATGATGGATACTTTGTGACTAAAAATGATGAGGGTTTCTATGCTTTACTACAATTTACCGAAAGTGAAGTAAAAATTGTCATTCCTTATGCTTCTTCTTATGAAGAAATGCACATGATTCCTGAAAGTGATGCTCTAGCTATGGTGGCTGTTCGAAAAGACCAAAACTACTATGTTGCCAATCTTTTAAATCAAGTTTCGAAAGCTGTCACTTTACCAATTGTCGGAGCAAGTAGTACTCATATCAAATCCAAAGATGCGGCAGGAAAATATCAAATTTATGATTATAATGGAAAAAAAATCAATGAAGAAATGTATGATTATGTAGCTTTATTAGATGACATTTATATTGGAATTGTAAACAAATCTGTTGTGATAAAAGACTATGAAAACCATACAATGGGCTTACAAGAAGTGACACTTAAAAATACAAATTATAATCCAAAAGCAACGATTAAAGATGGTAAGACGGTAGAAACAGCAAAATCTTTTGATTATGAAAAACAAGATCATACTTTAAATTTAAATGTCTATGATGGAATTTCGGCTCAAAATTATCATTATGATTTATGGGAAGGAAACTTATCTCAAAAACTTGCTTATATGAATTACTTTGATGGCAAACTCTATTTCTATGAAGACCAAGAAAAAACAAAATTACTTGGCAGTTATGAATGCACAAATCGTAATGAAGTGGAAGAAAAAACAGAAAGTTTAAGTGCCTGTGCACCTGCCATTGATTCGATTCTAAGAGAAACAAGAAATACAAAAGAAAATCAAAAAATAGAAACAGGTGTGATTCCAATTTTCTATAAACAGTACATCTTTATTCAAGATGGAGATCGAATTGTGTTCTATGATCTTTTGAATAACGAAGAAAAAGCTCCTTATGAAACAGTCGATACTTCTTCTTATACAGGTTTAAAAGAACTTAGCTTTCAAAATGGGGACATTACCTTTATTGCAAAATCTAATAATTCCTCTAAATATGGAGTTGTAAAGATTTCTAAGGATAAAGTAGAATCTGTGATTAGTTTTGAAAAAGAAAGTATTTTAAAACTAGGAGATTACTATGTAGTAGAAGAAAACGGAAAATATTCTTTATATGATGCAAGTGGAAAGAAAGTGACAACAGATGCTCCATCACCAATTGTTGATTATCATAAAAACTATATGAAAACCCTAAAAGATAACCAATATCATGTCTATTCTTTTGAAGGAGAACTTACAAGTAACAGTTATGATTATGTAGAACTTTATGATAATTACTTTGCAACAGTTTTAAGTGGAAGACTCTATGTCTATTCATATGAAGATGCAAAAAAGAATTTGATTAGTGATGGGGAAGAAGAAGGATTAAAACTCATTTTACCATCTGATAAATATTATGGACAAACAATCAATGCATTCAAAATAACATTTGATAATGAAAATATTTATGTTGCTTTAGGCGATACGAATGGTTATTATCAAAAAGAAATTGCATATCCAATTCATCCAAAAGAACAAGAACCAGATCCGAGTGAGGAAGAACAAAATCCAGAAGAAGGAAATCATCCAAGTGAGTCTACGGAAGGAGAAGAAACGAATGATTAGTCCAAAAATGCAGAAGACAGCTTTTCTAATCATTCTCGTTTTATTACTCATCTTTGTTCCTTTAGGAGGATATAGTCTTTACTTACATATAAGTAAAAATGTAAAGCCTAAAAATCCAGCATTTAGTGATAATCCAAATAAAGAATTATATTATAACGGGATGTTATGGTTTTATAATGCGAGTGGAGAGGTTTTAGGAACATATACGTGTGAACATCCGAATTGTCGTTATGCAATATCTTATGAAAATGATAAAGATTATCCCATTGACTATTATCAAAGCAAAGAAACATCTTACATTCCTGTTATTTTAGATCAATATGTTTTTATTCAAGATAATGAAACAGAAGAGAGTACTGAAACATTTCTATATGATATAAAAAATAATTTTTCTTATAAATCTGTTTCTTATGATTCCATTAAAAATTATCAAATAGGATTAGCTAACTCTTATTTTATTGTCGAAAATAAGGAACATAAATTTGGTATTTTACAAGTAGATTTGCTTGCCACTTTAGTTGTACCTTATAGTTATGATTTTATTGGAGTCATCGATGATAAAGTGGGAGAACCTCCATTAACATCTTCTTCTTTTGTCGCCGAGGAAGGATCTGAATGGTATATTATTAATGCTAATGATGAAAAACTGACTCAAAGTATTCTTGAACCAATCGTAACATATAATGATACCTATATTATAACTGAAAAAAATGAGTTGAATCATTTAATGAATTATTCTGGGGAACAAGTTTTAGAAGGGGATTTTGTTTCTTTAGCTTTTATTGATAAGTACATCAGTTGTCAAACTGTAGAAGGCACTTTTTATATTTATGATATGAATACAAATGAAGTAATTTCTGAAGTTCACGAAATAGAAGAAGATGATACTGTGTCTGCAAAACGAAATGAAACAGGCGAGATTGAAATTGAAATCAATGCAAACGTGGTAGAAACCCTATCTTTTACTTGATTTTCTTAGAAAAAGTTGATAAGATAAATACGAAATTTGTGAAGAACTTGAGGAGTAAAAGGAAGAAGTTTACAGAGAACTTGTGGTTGGTGAAAACAAGGAAACATTCGTTCTTTGAAGGTTGCAAGGGAGCAAAATCGCAGGGATCTGCGTTATCAAAAAAAGTGAAATTTAAGGATGGTACCGTCTCTATAGACTCCTTTGGTATCATTCTTTTTTTATGAAAGGAATGATTGATTTGATTCAAGTGATTATCGTGGATCCTTTTGGGAATAAAGTCACCAAAGAACAGGATGAATTTTTAACAAATTCAGATAAAATTGTTTATCATATGTATGAGTCGTATTTTAAAATGCATCCTCCTTATATTGAAATACATCATATTCCTAACTTATTAGACCATTACTTATATTCCAAAACATTATGTAAGGATTTAGGTTATCTCATTGTTTTTTTAAGGCAAACAAACATAGGCTTATTTATTCCAGAAGTCGTAAGTGAAGAACAATTAAAATTTTTTGAAAGAGAATTACTTCCAAGCAAAGAACAAAATCGAAAGAATATCAAGAAAAAGATGATGGCTTTTCAATGTGAACAAAATACTTTTCAGTTTATTACAGCTGAAGATGTAAATTCTAGTTGGGTACGAGTCTACGAAAGTATGCAAGAAAATTATGATTGGAAAAGTTTATCTCGAAAGAAAAAATAAGAAAAGAAAGAAGGAAAATGGAATGGAAATGGAAACAAAATATAATCATAAAAGTGTAGAAGAAGGAAAATACGAAAGTTGGGTTTATAGTGGGTACTTTGAATGTGGGCATACGAATGCCAAACCTTTTACAATTGTGATACCACCACCTAATGTGACTGGAAAACTTCATTTAGGACATGCTTGGGATACCACTTTACAAGATATTATGATTCGTTATAAAAGAATGAAGGGTTTTGATACTTTATGGCTTCCAGGAATGGATCATGCAGGAATTGCCACGCAAGCTAAAGTAGATAAAAAACTACAAGAAAGTGGGATAGACCCTCGAAGTATGAAAAGAGAAGAATGGTTGAAAGTCGCTTGGGATTGGAAGAAAGAATATGCAGAAAATATTCGAAGTCAATGGGCTAAATTAGGTTTAAGTTTGGATTATCGAAAAGAAAGATTTACTTTAGATGAAGGACTTTCGAAAGCTGTTCGTAAAGTATTCGTTGATTTATATAACGAAGGACTCATTTACCGAGGAACAAGAATGATTAACTGGGATCCTGTTGCCAAAACTGCTCTTAGTAATGAAGAAGTAATCTATAAAGATATTGAAGGTTCTTTTTATCATATCAAATATCCAATCGTTGGAACAGAGGAATACTTAGAAGTTGCAACAACAAGACCAGAAACGATGTTTGGAGATAATGCCGTTGCTGTAAACCCAGAAGATAAACGTTATCAAAAATGGATTGGTAAAAATGTGATTCTTCCTATTGTCAATCGGGAAATTCCGATTATTGCCGATCCTCATGCGGACCCCGAAAAAGGAACAGGTGCTGTAAAAATTACAGTGAATCATGACCCGAACGACTATGAAGTTGGTAAAAGACATAACCTAGAAGGAATTACTTGTATTAATTTAGATGGAACGATGAATGAGGTTGCTTTACATTATGAAGGAATGGACCGTTTTGAATGTCGGGAAAAGCTTGTCGAAGAATTAAAAGAAAAAGGATATTTACTATCCATTCAAAACATTACCCATAATGTTGGACATTCGGAAAGAACTGGTGTTCCAGTAGAACCTATGGTATCAAAACAATGGTTTGTGAAAATGCGTCCTTTAGCCGACAAAGTTTTAGGAAATCAAAAAGATAAGAAGAACAAAGTTCATTTTTTACCAAGTCGTTTTGAAAAAATTATGAATCACTGGATGGAAATTACCTATGACTGGTGTATTTCAAGACAACTTTGGTGGGGACATCAAATTCCAGCTTGGTATAAGGATGATGAAATTTATGTTGGAATGGAGGCACCAAAAGAAGAAGGTTGGGTTCAAGATGAAGATGTTTTAGATACTTGGTTTTCCAGTGCCTTATGGCCATTTAGTACGTTGGGTTGGCCAGATAAAACGAAGGATTTTGAAAAATATTATCCAACGAGTGTTTTAGTAACTGGTTATGACATTATTCCATTCTGGGTGAATCGGATGACTTTCCAAGGTCTTCATTTTACAGGACAAAGACCATTTGAGTATTGTTATATTCATGGACTCATTCGTGATAAATTAGGAAGAAAAATGAGTAAGAGTCTTGGAAATGGGGTAGACCCCATGGATGTCATTGAAGAGTATGGAGCAGATTCTTTAAGATACTATCTTGCCACTTCAACTGCGGGAGGAACAGATCTTCGTTATGAAGAAGAAAAGGTAAGAAGTACATGGAATTTCATTAATAAAATTTGGAATGCTTCAAGATTTGTTTTGCTAAATTTAGAAGATTATCAAGAAGAAATGAACCTTAAAGATACCGACAAATGGATTTTAACTCGTTATGAAAAGACAGTGAAAGATGTTACAAAATATATGGATAAATATGAATTTCAAAATGTCGGAAGTATTCTATATAAATTTATTTGGGAAGATTTCTGTGATGAATACATTGAAATGGCCAAGTTCTCTTTAAATGATTCTACAACAAAACAAGTATTACTTAAAGTATTAAAAGGAATTTTACAAATGTTACATCCATTCATGCCGTTTGTAACCGATGAGATTTATTCTAGACTTCCAAATTCCAAGGAAAACATTATGGTAAGTGTTTACCCTATTTATGAAAAATCTTATGTTTTTGAAAGTGAGGAAGAGAAAGTAACAGATTCTATCCAATTTATCAGTACATTTAGAAATGTCAAAGCCGAGCATCATATTGGCAAAGATTACAGTGTAGTATTTCAAAATAAGGAAGACTATAGCTTTATTAGTAAACGTTTAAAACTAGAAGGACACATCGTAGATGCATGTGAAAAAAGTATTTATTATCCTGTGACATATAAAAATTATTCTTTGTATTTATATGATGAAAAAGAAGAGTCTAAAGAAGATGAAGAAAAGAAACAAAAAGAAATTGAATCTTTAAAATCAAGCATTCAAAAAAGAGAGACACTTCTTTCGAATGAGAACTTCTGTAAAAAAGCACCAGAGAAACTAGTCGAAGAAGAGAAAAAGAAATTAGAGTTAGAAAAGAAAAAATTAGCAGAATTAGAAAGATAAGAAAGGTACCGAGTGTATTCTTTCTTTTTTGCATTGTAAACATTTAAAAAGGTTGCTCTTGCATGATAAAGTAATATTTGCTACAATAAGTGCAAGAAAAGAGGGATCCTCATGAATTTGAAAAAAGTTCCAGTTGGAAACGATGACTTTAAAGATCTTATTACAGGGAACTATTATTATGTAGATAAAACATCAGTGATTGAAGAATTATTAGATAAGGGAAGTAAAGTTGTATTATATCCAAGACCAAGAAGATTTGGGAAAAGTTTGTTTATTTC
The DNA here is from genome assembly GCA_947586205.1 of uncultured Bacilli bacterium. GTDB lineage: Bacteria > Bacillota_I > Bacilli_A > RF39 > UBA660 > Ventrenecus. Next base: position 7,611 of record CANPXO010000004.1, on the reverse strand, counting down.
CATGTTGGATAATTTTTTTGATATTGATAAAAGAAAAGAGAATGAGCATTTATTTGTTGGACTAGCCATTCAAAAAAGTGAATATTATAAAGAATTTGGGGCATATCCAGTCATTACTTTAGATTTTAAAGATTTAAAACAAAGTACATATGAAAGTGTTTATAATCAGTTTGTTTTTAAAATACAAGAAGTTTATACCAAAAAAGAATATTTGATGGAAATATTAAATGAAGGAGAACTTGAAAGGTATAAAAATATTCGAGATGGCAAAGCAAATGCAGATGAATATAAAAATTCTATTTATCAGTTATCTAATTGGTTAGAAAGATATCATCATAAAAAGACTATTATATTAGTTGACGAATATGATATACCTATTCAAGAAGGATATATAAAAGGGTTTTATACAGACGTGATTGATTTAATAAGAAGTGTATTATCAAGTTCATTAAAGGGAAATGATAGTTTAAAGATGGGAGTCATGACTGGGATTTTAAGAGTCAGTAAAGAAAGTATTTTTAGTGATTTAAATAATCCTGAAGTTTGTGATATGATGACGAAAGAGTATAATGAGGCTTTTGGATTTACGAAGGAAGAGACCAAAGAACTATTAGAATATTATGGATTAGAACTTACTGATGAAGTAAAAAATATGTATGATGGATATAACTTTATGGGGACTTCTATTTATAATCCTTGGAGTATCTTAAATTATGCCAAAAAAAGAATATTGCAACCTTATTGGATGAATACATCAGGAAATGTTCTCATCAAAAAAACATTAGGTGATATTAATAATCAAGATAAAATAACAATAGAGAAATTATTAAAAGGAGAAAGCATTAGTTTTGGATATGATAATCGAATGACTTATATGGATTTTGATGAAACAAAAGATATTACCAAAGTTCTAAATCTTCTGTTTGCATCAGGATATCTTACGTTTGATAAAGAATATATTCATCCAGTGATAAAGAGTAGAATTCAAGAATTTAAAATACCTAATGAAGAAGTAAGAAGTGACCTAGTAAAAATGGTTCAAAGTATCATGTATCATAAAGAATTATCAAATTTTGAAGATTATCAGGGCTTTGTAGATGATTTAATAGATGGAAGAAAATCAAAGATGGAAATGTATTTATGTAGACTCCTTGAGAGCACAAGTTTCTATGATACCAAAGAAAACTTTTATCATGGGTATATGATTTCTTTGTTTGGAGTTTTCCTAACACCTGAGTTTATTGTAAAATCAAATAGAGAAGCAGGACTAGGAAGATACGATGTGATGATTGAGAGAGATGACAGAAGTTTTGGCTGTATCTTTGAGTTTAAAGTGGCAGATAAAGAAAGTGAAATGGAGAATCTTGCAAGTATTGCAAAAAAACAAATGAAGGAAAAAGAATACTATAAAGAACTAGAATTAGATAAAGTACAAAATATAAAAGAATATGTTGTTGTCTTTTGTAGAAAAAAGTGTATTGTGAGATAAATATTACGGTTACCAAAAATCTTACAAAATCGTAAGATTTTTTTAGTACATAGTAGTTGACAAATATTTTACCTCAATTCGCCTAAAGTGTTGCTCGAATAATAAAAAGTACACAAAAAAGGATTATATTGAAGTGTATATTATATTCTCTTTTTTGTACATGAATTTTTTCCTTTTTTGTACATTCTTATAGTATCATTCAAACTCCACTCGTTATTTACAACATCATAGAATTTTGTAAAATAAAGAGCAATCTTAAAGTATACAATTGAATATTTAGAGAAAAATTAATACCAATCTTAAAATAATGATGTTATATACAATACCGATTTGCCTATAGATTTGGAAGATATAAGAAATAATTCAATCATAATTTTTAAATATACAGCAACACTTTAGGCGAATTGAGGTAATATTTTTACTATCCATATAATTGTTAGTAACAAGAAACATCTTGTGAAAAGAGGAGGAGAATAATGAGAGATTATCAAAAATTAAAATCTGGTAAAAGTGAGTTTGGTTGGTATATTGAAGCAGATTATGTAGATGACAAAATAGGTGTTCGATCTTCTAAAAATGATTCCTTCTATATTTATGTGTGGGATCCAATAAAAAAGAAAGAAGTTCGGAAACTTGTTACAAATAATCACTTAAAAGAAATGGAGAAACAAGAGGAGGAACAAGAAGAGCATCAAAAATTAAAATCTGGTAAAAGCGAGTTTGGTTGGTATATTGAAGTAGATTATGTAGATGACAAAATAGGTGTTCAATCTTCTAAAAATGATTCTTTCTATGTTTATGTATGGGATCCAATTAAAAAAGAAGAAGTTCGGAAACTTGTTACAAATAATCACTTAAAAGACATGGAGGAAGAAGAACAGAGATCTGAAGAGCAAAGACGAGTATTAAAAAGATAATAATATTTAAACAATCACTTAGAATGGAATACATTCATGGAGAGTATTTTCTTTGAAAAAGTGTATTGTTATGATTGACAGTGTCAAAATCTTACAAAATCGTAAGATTTTTTTTGTAGAATTTTTCTCTTAACTGTGCTACTATTATCATAGGTGGTTCTATGAAAAACATCAAAAAATATAGTTGGTCCATAGTTTTGTTTTTAGTATTAATTTTTGGAACCTATTATTTTGTGTTAAAAGATTATAAAATTGAAGATTTTTTTATTGCCGTTCAAAATTGCAATAAAGGTTTTCTTTTTTGTGCGTTTTTAGCTTTATTTGGATATTGTTTTTTTGCTTTTCAATATTTTCGAAGAATTTTAAAATATTTTGGCAAAAAGATTAGTTGGTATCAAGCCTTTGGTTATCATTTTACCGAAGTGTATTTTTCAGCCATTACACCAAGTAGTATTGGAGGACAACCTGTGCAAATGATTGAAATGAACCGAGATGGAATTCCTTATCGAATTAGTACAGTACTCATTCTATTAAATACATTGATTTATAAAATTGCACTACTCACAATCGCAGTGATAGGTTTTCTCTTTTGTTTTACGCTTTTATGGAATCAAAGTGCTTTATTCGTCTGGCTTGTCGCTTTAGGATTTATTACAACCATATTTTTAATTATCTTCTTTTTAATGCTCGTTTATTCTAAAAAATTAATTCCTAAATTAGCAAGTATTCTTTTTCGCTTAGGAAGAAAGTTAAAAATCAAAAAAATAGATATTTATGAAAAACAATTTGAAGATGCTTTAAAAGGATATCAAGAGTGTGCTAAACTAACCAAAGAGCACCCAAAAATATTATGGGAAGCATACTTTATCTTACTTTGTCAAAGAGTATGTTTGTTATCCATTAGTTACTTCATTTATCTATCCTTTGGACTACATGACTTAAGTTTACTTGAGATACTAGCATTTCAAGCAGGTATTACTCTAGCAAGTGACTTCATGCCATTCCCTGGTGGAGTGGTCGTAAGTGAAGGACTCCTTTTACAAATAAATGAATTCATTTATGGAAGTACTCTTGCAACGCCAGCTATGATACTACTTCGAACAGTTAGTTTCTATTCTATCGTCATTTTTAGCGGAATCTTTTATGTTTATTTTCATTTTAAAAAAAGAAAAAAAGCAAAGAATATTATAATTGAAGGAGAGGTACTATGAAAAAGAAAGGTTTTACCATGATTGAGCTTATTGTTTCCATTGGTTTAATCGCGTTAATTGGAACGCTTGTCGTTGCCAATATGGGAAATGTTTTAAGTGGTGAGAAAGATAAACAATATGAAGAGTTTTTAGCAACAATTCAAAATGCAGCTTGTACCTATGTTGATATTGATAAATCAAAGAAGAATCAGTGTTGTCCAAATAACAAATGTGTGGGAAATACTTGTAATGTTACCGTGGAACAAATTTTGGATAAAAATCTGATTGAAGAAAAAGATTTAATAGACCCCAAAACAAAAAGTTCTGTAAAATTAACAGATAATGTGACTGTGACTTTTCCCAATGGAGTAAAAACTTGCCAATATACACCGACATCACATTGATTTTTCTTAAGTTTTTTGTTATAATCAAATAGACTTTTTACAAGAGGAGGGAAGAATATGAAAGTTTATAAGAAAAATTTACCAGATGGTGTCAAAAAGATGTTTGCCTATGATAAAGGTGTCAAAGTAAAATTAATCAATAAAAAATATTGTAAGAAAAAGAAAACGAATGAGACAAAATAAGTGGGACTTCCACTTTTTTTCATACAAGAAAAAAATCAGTTTTTTTCTGACTTTTAGATTTCCCGCATATGATCACTATTTTTATATGGGTTCTTCGGATCTATTTTATCAACAAACAAAATCCCATTTAAATGATCTATTTCATGTTGGAATGCTATGGACACTTCTTCTCGAACACGTATCTCATAAGGATTTCCATCCATATCTTGAGCTTTTACGGTAATTCTTGCATATCTTGGCACAATGCCTTCGACATCACGGTCCACAGATAAACATCCTTCACCTTCCGAAACATAGATTTGTTCTTCGCTGTGAGATAGAATCTTCGGATTAATCACAATATAATTTTTAAAAACACCAGGTTCTTTTGTTTCATCGACAATCACAAATATTCTTTTTAAAACACCAAGTTGAACAGCAGAGAGTCCCCATCCTGAACGAAGATTATATTTTTCAATCATATCATCCATTTGACTCATTTTTAAATACTGTATCATATCTTCAATCATTTTTTTATCTTTATCTTCTAATGGAAAAGTCACTTCTTTACTTATCATATGGAGTCTTTTATCATATTCATTTAAGATTTTGATTTTTGGTAATTCCATTTCTTCCATTTCATTCACCCCTAAAAAACAGTATTATTGTATCATAAATTAAAAAAAAGAAAAGTAAAATCAGTCAAATGAGGTATAATGAGATAAAACGTGGTGGATATATGATAAAATGAATAATGCAAGAAAGTATGACTTGATGGCATTAAAAAAGGGATAGACGACTCTATCCTTTTCTTTATCTAGTTGTTATTATTATTTCCGCCAAAATTCCATCCAGCGCCAATGATGATGACTAATAAAATGAATAAAACAATCCAAATTGCAGCACCAGCACCATAACCAGAAGTATATCCAGCGTATCCTTGGTTTCCTCCACAGCAGCAAGGTTGGTATCCACCATATCCTCCACCATAGAAGCCATTATTTCCGTAATAATACATAACTTATACCTCCTAATCTTTCTAATATAGTTTATTAATGTTTCCCATTTTTGACATTAAATTCGTAAAGAAAAAGGAAATGATAAACATTCTAATGAATTTTATGATATGATGTTATAAGAAAGGGTAGTGTGAGGATGAAAAAGATTTTTATGAAAATGGATATCCCTTTATTTATTTTAATGATTCTTTATATTATTCTAGGTTTAGTCATGATTTTAAGTGCATCTTCCATCTCTGCCGTCCTACGTTATAATGTTTCTACGTATTACTTTTTTATTCGTCAGTTTTTATTTGAATTTGTGACTTTTCTTGCTGGTTTCATTGTCCTTAGATATTCTACGGGTCGTTATAAATTGCCAGTTTATTGTTATATTGTTGTTGTTTTAGTTTTACTTGTTTTAGTTTTTAGTTTAGGAATTGTCGCTGGTGGAGCTCAAAGCTGGTTAGACCTTGGGTTCTTTAACTTACAACCAAGTGAATTTGCCAAAACAGCATTAATTTTGTTTATGGGTGTTTTCTATAATTCCAGTTTGAAAAAAAATCATAACTTTTCGTATCAATTAATTCCCATTATTATCGCGATTGTTATATTCTTCTTTGTCGCGATGGAACCAGACTTTGGAGGGGCTGTTATTATTGCAGGGATTGTATTCTTTACCTTCTTAATTATTCCTTTTGAAGAGAAAAATAAATTAAATTTAATTAAATGGATTGGTTTTGGAGCTATTATCGCCGCGATTGTATTACTTTACAGTGGGTCTGATATTTTTAATAGTACACAGTTATCTCGTTTAAAATTTCAAACACCATGTGAAAGATATACAGAAGATACAGGATACCAAGTTTGTAATGGTTTTATTGCTTATCATAATGGTGGCTTATTTGGAAAAGGGTTAGGAAATTCTTCTCAAAAATATTTATATTTACCAGAAGCCCATACCGACTTTATTTTTCCAATATTAGTAGAAGAATTAGGTTTAGTAATAGGGATTCTAGTAATTCTAGGTTATGTTTATATGTTATATCGAATTTTAAAAATAGGAAAGAATGCTTTATCGGTTCGTAATAGTCTCATTTGTTATGGAACATTTATTTATCTATTACTCCATTTACTTATTAATTTAATGGGAACTCTAGCCTTAATTCCTTTAACAGGTGTTCCAGTACCATTCTTAAGTTATGGTGGTTCATTTAACATGAATGTAATATTAATGATGTTTGTTATCCTTCGTATTTCTTATGAAAATAAAGAGGGAAGAGAGAGTAGAGAAATTGCAAGATTATCTCAGGAAAAAGTTTATTAAATAAATTAGTAAATTCATGTAGATTTGTAGATTAAATGATATAGAAAAATGAAGAAATTTGGAAATTATTTGAGAAAGAAAAGACAAGAGAAAATAAAAAACTCTTGTCTTTTTTGAACTGTACCCCATATGATGGACAAAGAAAAAAAAGTCAATTGTAATCATAAGATAAACAATGTAAACTGATACTCAAGAAAGGAGTATCAGTTTTTGAAATATATGAGTGAAAAAGAACTAGCATATAATCAGATATTAGATAAAATTTGCTTTTTAGAAGAAGAAATGAGTGATATTGTTGCAACATATTATATACCATTGCATTTCAAAGTGAATGGAATTTCAATACAATCATCCTATTTTGAAATATTTCAATCATTAATATCTGATTATAAAAATGTTGTTCTAAAAGATTTGTATGATGAAATATATCCTAATGATTTTTGGGATAATTCCCAGTAATAGAATATTGATAATATTCTTCTGGAGTTAACTTTGCAAGACCTATTTGAGGTCTTTCTTTGTTGTAATAGTCAATGTAGGAATCAATTACACTTTTTACCTCTTCAAATGTCTTACATTGACTCAAATCTATTTCATCTTTCATATGCCCATGAAAAGATTCTTGAGGAGCATTATCCCAACAATTTGCTTTTCTAGACATAGACTGTCTTAAATTATTATCTTTCAGTAAATCTTGAAATAATATCACTTTATAATGGATTCCTTGATCAGAATGAACTAGAGCATCTGTTTGTAATTCATTTTTATGATTTTGTAGTAACAAATTTACTGTTTCTAACACAAAATCTTCCTCCATTGTTTGACTTAAAACATGTGCTAAAATCTCTTTTGTATATGCATCTTTTATAGAAGATAAATAACATTTTTGATGATTCCCATAAAATAAATAAGTAATATCTGTAAGCAAAACTGCTCTTGGACCATATTCTCTAAATTTTCTTTCTAGTAAATTAGGAGCAACAGTCGATTCTTCTAATGCTTTCATCATTTGTTTATATGGATTAGGTTTTCTTATTGGACAAAACAAATGATATTTTTTCATTAATCTTCTTACTTTTTTAAGATTCATTTTATGATTTTCTCGATTTAGTATCATACATATT
>CANPXO010000003.1 GCA_947586205.1 uncultured Bacilli bacterium | reverse complement strand
TAACCTACCTTCTTATGGTAGTATTATATCAAATTTTCTTTGCGAAGAAATTTTTTTAAATTTACTCTTTTTTGCTGAATTTTTATGACTTTTTTCTATTTTTTGTAGTATACTCATATTAACAACTTCCTTACTGTTTTATATTTTTCTAATATCAGTTTACGAAGTTGTTTTTATTTTGTCAATTGGCAAATTTATTTTTGGAAATTCCCTATAGGGTTACTGACAATCAAGAACACATCAGAGCGGTATTTGGGAAAGATATTCTAGAAACCTATTTATATGATATTCTATTTAAATCAGATTTATTTAATGAAACTATACCAGAACAAGAATATAAAAAAAATAAACAAACAAAAAGAACTTCAGATGTTATGTGTAGAATTAATGATGAATATTTATTTTTTGAATGTAAATCGATGGTTCCTTATTCTAAAACAAGATGTATGGATGAAAACTCTATTTTAAATGAAATAGAAAAGATAAGTAATGCTGTTATGCAATTATATAACCAAATTTATAAAGACTTTAAAAAAGATTATGATTTTTTTAAAACTGATGATAAAACTAATTTTAATCGCGATAACTGCTTTGGAATTGTTATTTTATTGGAAGAGTCTTATATTAAGCGAGAAACAATATATCAAATGGTAGCAGAAAAATTATCAATTAATACGAATGACGTACAATATGAATGGATTATAAGTCATATTAAAGTTTGTAGTTTATATGATATTGAAAAATATGTTTTTACTGGTACAAGTATCATGAGTTCATTAAAAAAACAAATGAATGAACATGTTCCATTCGATTATCCATTGGTCAATCAAAAAACTAATACCAAATTGCAAAATGAAGATGTTAAATTATTTAGGAGAAATGTCATTAATATGTATCGTCAAATAATAAAAGAACTGCAAGATACTGGACTATTGTCATAGATATGTGATTTGTTAATGCTGTCTAATAACAAATAATTAACTTATATACATTATTAACGGCACACCGTTACATTATCATTGATTTTTGTTTTAAATAGTGATATTTTAAAGATGATAAAGGATGAATGAAATATAAGATATGATGTATACGTGTTGCTTCTATTACTTTATCAAATAGAAGGGAGGAAGAAGTATTTTGAATAGTTATATTATTACCTTTAATTTTTCAGACAATAATGATTGCAACTGTAAAAAAGATGCAATTGATTATGTAGAATCATTTCAATACAATACAAAATTATTTGATAATACATATCAAGTATTTAGTACTCAAGATTTACCAGAAATATATAGTGCTATATCTGAAAGATTAAGTCCTGATGATAAGATGATTATTACACAATCTATTCTTTTTAAAGGTAAGAATACACCAAATATTTAAAAAATTTACCTCAATTCGCCTAAAGTGTTGCTGTATATTTAAAAATTATGATTGAATTATTTCTTATATCTTCCAAATCTATAGGCAAATCGGTATTGTATATAACATCATTATTTTAAGATTGGTATTAATTTTTCTCTAAATATTCAATTGTATACTTTAAGATTGCTCTTTATTTTACAAAATTCTATGATGTTGTAAATAACGAGTGGAGTTTGAATGATACTATAAGAATGTACAAAAAAGGAAAAAATTCATGTACAAAAAAGAGAATATAATATACACTTCAATATAATCCTTTTTTGTGTACTTTTTATTATTCGAGCAACACTTTAGGCGAATTGAGGTAAAAATTTATTTCATTTGCAAGCGTAAGTAAAGCTAATCTGTGAGGGTTAGCTTTTACTATGATTTAAAATATGTGTATATATACAGTAAATTGTAAAATTTGGGGTTGAACTCAATTTGATTAAATGCTAAAATGTTAACAGACCTAAGCTATGGGGTGAATATTTATATGGAAAGTGAAGAATTAGTTATGACTACAGATTATGTTCATCATAGAAAAAGATGTTTCTATTTTGGCTGTAAAAGAATTTTTGATATATTATGCAGTATTATTGGTCTAATTGCTTTAGTTCCTATTGTTATAGGGGTTAAAATTGCTTATATTTGTACAGGTGATTTTAATTCTATTTTTTATCGACAAACAAGATTGGGAAAACATGGAAAGGAAATAAGAATTTTTAAATTAAGAACTATGGTTCCTAATGCGGATGAAATATTGAAAAATTGGTTGAATCATAATCCTGAAAAAAGGGCAGAATACCTAAGAGATAGAAAAATAGAGAATGATCCAAGGATTACAAAAATTGGAAATTTTTTAAGGAAAACTTCTTTAGACGAATTTCCTCAATTTATTAATATTTTTGTTGGAGATATGTCTTTAATTGGACCAAGACCAGTAGTGCCTGATGAAGTAAAAAAATATAAAAAGAATAAAGATAAATTTTTAAGTGTAAGACCAGGACTTACTGGTTATTGGGCAAGTAATGGAAGAAGCAATATTTCTTATGATGAAAGAATAAAGATGGAACTTTATTATGTTGACCATTGTGGGTTTTTACTAGATTTACAAATAATTTTTGATACAATATTTGCTGTAATAAAGAAGGATGGTGCGAAGTAATGAAAAAGTTATTTGTTGTTTTTCTAGTATCTTTTTTATGTGTAGGATGTGGAAAAAAAGAGGAACCAGTAATAGAAGAACGTGAGAATAAAGAAGAAATTCCTGTTGTAGAAACAGTTGACATTATTGATGTAAACTCTAAAACAAGACCTTATGCAGTCGTCATTAATAATTCTCCAGCAGCTGTAAAAGTACAAACTGGTATGCAACAAGCTTATATGGTGTATGAAATTCCTGTAGAAGGGGGAATTACAAGACTTCTTGCTTTTTATAAAGATATTAATGATTTAATGATTGGAACGATTAGAAGTGCAAGACATAATTTCTTAGATTATGCTTTTGAACAAGATGCTATATTCGTTTGTTATGGTTGGAGTCATTATGCTCAAGATGATATGAAATCTACTGGTATTAACTATGTAAATGGTGTTGTGCATGGTAGACCTTTCTGGAGAAATAATCCTGAGAATTTAGCAAGTGAGCATACAGCATATACAAGTATTGGTAATATTAGAGAATTTGCTACAGATCGTAGTTTTGCAAGTACAACAGAGAAAGGTTTAGTTTTCAATTATGAACCAAAAGATGTAAACTTAAGTGAAAAAGAACAAAGTCAAATAGCAAATAAAGTTTATATTCCATCGAATGCATCTTTAAATACTACTTATGAATATGATGAAGCAAATAAAGTTTACAAAAGATTTGTAAATGGAGATGCGAATATTGATCATGAAACGAAACAACAATTTACAACAAAAAATATTATTGTTCAAAAGATAAATACAAAAATGGCTAGTGATAATTACTATTGGGATTTAGAGACAGTAGGAAGTGGAAATGGCTATTTCATTACGAATGGTTATGCTGTACCAATTAAGTGGAGCAAACAGAGTAGAACAGATAAAACAATATATACTTATTTAGATGGAAATGAAGTAAAATTAAGTGATGGAAATACTTTTATTCAACTTCAATCCAATAATCAAAATTTAACAATTGAGTAGGTGAAGTATGAAAAATATCAAAGTGGTTATAGCAACACATAAAAAATATCAGATGCCTAGTGATAAATTATATTTACCATTGCACGTAGGTGCAGAAGGTAAAGAGGATTTAGGCTATCAAAAAGATAATGATGGGGAAAATATCTCTAAAAAAAATCCTTATTTTTGTGAATTAACAGGGCTTTATTGGGCTTGGAAAAATTTAGATGTAAATTATATAGGATTATGTCATTATAGAAGGTATTTTACACTAAGTAAAAAGAAATATAAAACAGAAGATGAAAAATTTAAACATGTTTTAACATTTGAGGAAGCAAATCAATTATTAGTGAGTACAGATGTTATTGTACCTAAAATAAGAAAGTATTATATAGAAAATTTGTATGATCATTACAAACATACAATGTATATTGAACCTTTAGATAAAATTAGAAATATTATAGAAGAAAAATATCCTGAGTACTTATATGAATTTGACAGATTAAAGAAAAGAACTAGTGCGCATATGTTTAATATGTTTATTATGAAGAAAGACATATTAGATGGTTATTGTACATGGTTATTTGATATTTTATTTGAATTAGAGAAAAAGATAGATTATAATAAGTATGATGCATTTCATGCAAGATTTTTTGGAAGAATTTCTGAATTACTTTTAGATGTATATTTAAATACAAATAATATAACTTATAAAGAGGTAAGATTTATGGATATGCAAAGCATTAATTGGTGGAAGAAAGGGACTAGTTTTTTAAAAGCAAAGTTTTTAGGTAAAAAATATGACAAAAGTTTTTAAAAAAATTTTCTATAAATTATTTTCTGATGATTGTGAAAAAATCGATTTAGATAATTTTGATGTAATTTTTTTTGATGTATATGATACATTGATAAAAAGAGATGTAAAGAACGTAACTGATGTTTACGACTTAGTTCAAAAAGAGTATAATTGTTTATTTTCTGAACAAATTTATGATTTTAAAGAAAAAAGAATAAATGCTGAAAGACGAGCACGAAATAATAGTAAAAATGAAGAGTTAACTTTAGATGAAATTTATCATTATTTAGATTATAAAAATAATCAAAAGTTAATGGAATTAGAATGTAAAGTAGAACTTAATATTACATGCATAAATTATCCAATTTATTTATTTTATAAAAAATGTGTACAGCAAAAAAAGAAAATATTTTTTGTTTCTGACATGTATTTACCAATAAATCTACTAAAACAAATATTAGAAAAAAATGGTTATAGTGTAAATCATGGAATTTATTTATCGTCTGATAAAATGATGACCAAAAGAAGTGGTAAACTTTTTGAATTAGTGGCAAAAGAAAATAATTTATCTTATGAAACAATTTTACATTTAGGTGATACATTTATGACTGATTTTTTACCTCCTAAAAAAATAGGAATGAATTCTATTTTGGTTGATAGATATACATGTAACACTTTATTTGAATTATATAACTCGGTCGATTTAAATTACAATGTACTATCATCTTTTATAAATAATCATATTTGTCAATATAAAATGGATGTTTATGAAAAATTTGGCTATGAAGTGTTTGGACCTATACTTTTAAGTTTTGTCCGATGGGTTCATACTCAAGTTATTGAAAATAAAATTCAAAAGATTTTCTTTTTAGCTAGAGATGCGAAAATTATAATGGATGTTTATAAAAAACAATACCAAGAAGAACTTCCAATATTTTATTTAAAAGTTTCACGTAAATCGGTTCTTATGGCCAATATAGTTAATATTAGAACTTTAGATGAACTGCTAGAAAAATTTCAAATGATGCTAAAAAACACTTCAAATGTAAAAGACTTATTTTCATCTGTGAATTTAAAATATGAAAGTTATAAAAAAGAATTAGAAAAATATAGCATTTTTGATAATGTTTTAATTATGAACTTATCAAAAACTCAACAAAATAATTTATTTAATATTATAAAAGATGATTTATATGAAAATTGTAAATTACAAAATAATTATTTAAAAAAATATCTACAGCAAGTTAATTTTACAGGAAATATAGCATTAATTGATATTGGTTGGAATGGTACTATTCAATATTATTTGCAAAAGTTTTGTGATACAAGCACTAAAATTTTTGGCTATTATTATGGTGTTAATAACGATAATAGATATAAAAATTACGATACACTTAATCGATCTGGCTATTTATTTTCGTCACAATTGGATTTAGATAATCAGAGAACAATACAGGTTAGTTTAGGACTATTTGAAATGTTGTTTTTGGCCACTGAAGGTTCAACATTAGGATATAAAGAAGTAAATCATAAAATTGTTCCTGTATGTGCAGAAGTGGACTATAGTGAAAAAAATATTTTAACAATTCAAAAACTGCAAAGTGCAGCAAAACTATTTGTTGACGATGCTTTTACAAGTGAATTTTTATTTCTTGAAGATTGTAATATTGCCTTTCAAAATTATAAAAATTTTATTCAAAAACCGACTTTAAAAAATGTAAAATTGTTTAAAAATATCGAATTTCTTAATGCTGGAAAATATAAATTGATTCATAATAAATCTTTGTTCTATTATGTATTACATCCAAAAATATTTTATGTAGATTTAAAAAACTCAGATTGTAAAATTATGTTTATGAAATCAGTATTTAAGTTAAAGTTTCCATACTACAAGTTTTTAAAAGCTATCTATGAAAAAAAATAACGTTTTTCTTAAAATAGACTATAAATGATATAATATCATCAAAAGAAAAGAGGTAAGATAATGAAACAGAAGCATATTGTTGCACCACTTATTTCTATAATTGTTCCTGTGTATAAAGTGGAAATGTATATTAAAAAATGTATAAATAGTATAATAAACCAAACCTATAAAAACATTGAAATTATATTAGTAGATGATGGTTCTCCTGATAACTGTGGAAAAATATGTGATGATTATTCAAAAACCGATAAAAGAATTATTGTTGTACACAAAGATAATGGTGGACTATCAGATGCTAGAAATCGTGGGTTAATCGCTGCATCAGGTCAATTTATAACTTTTGTTGATTCGGATGATTATATTGAACTTAACTATATAGAAACACATTATAATAATTTAATTAATAATAATGCGGATATATCAATTGCAGGACATAATGTAATTTATAATTCTAGTTTAATAGGGGGGGGGGGGTAGGATGTAAAAAAGAAACTATACTTAAAAAAAATGTGGACTGTAATATGACATTAAATAATTTAGAGGTTTTAGAACGGATGCTATATGATGAGCAAATTGAATTTAGTGCTTGGAACAAGTTATTTAAAAAAGAACTTTTTAAAAATATAGAATTTCCTAAAGATAGGCTTTACGAAGATGTTGCAACAATATATAAATTGGTGTTAAATTCAAAAAAGATTGCTATTACAAATATTATTTTATATAATTATATTATTAAAGTAGATTCAATAACCACAAAGCCTTTTGATTCTGGAAAAATGGATTTAATTAAATCTACTAAAGATATGTGTGATTATATAAGATATGAGTATCCTAATTTAGAAAAAGCGTGTAATAGAAGAGAAATGTTTGCTTATTTGAGCACTTTGTCTCAGATGGCCAATGTAAAAAATAAGCCAAGAGAAGAATTGAAAATATGTATAAGTTATGTTAAGAGTCACTCTAAAGAAGTTTTAAAAGATAAAAGAATTCCTAAAAGAGATAGAATCGCACTTATTGCACTAAAATTTGGATTTGCACCATTTGCAGCAAGTTGGACATTGTATAAAAAAATAACTAAAAGAACCTAATTGAATTTTTAATTCTATAAAAATGATAAGGAAGTGAGTAACTTGAAAAAAGAAAAAATATTAATATTTGGAATGACTCCTTATATAGGAGGTATAGAAAATTACCTAATTAATATTCTGCAAAATATTAATCATGAAAAATTTGATATAGATCTACTAGTAAAAGAAAATATTTATGGAAGTAATGGCGACAAAATTCGTGGGTATTATAATAAAATGTACAAAATGGTTAGTATAAAAAGACATCCAATAAAGTTTTTTTTATATTTAAAACGATTAAGTCAAAAAAATCAATATGATGTAGTTCATTTTAATTATTGTACTTCAGTTGTTGGAGTTTATGCTTTAATAATTAAATTTTATTCAAAAAAAACTAGAATTTTTATTCACAGTCATAATGGGAACAGCGACAAAAAAATAACACATTATTTATTTAGACCATTAGTCAATAAAATAGCCAATGTGAAAATTGCCTGTTCAGAAAAAGCTGCACAATGGATGTTTGGAAAAAATGCTTTCAAGACAAGTAATATTATATTATGTAATAATTTTATAGATACTGATAAATTTTTATTTAACAATACTATTAGAAACAAGGTTCGAAATAAATTAAAAATTCATGATGATATGTTTGTAATAGGACATATTGGAAGGTTTGCAAATCAAAAAAATCATAAGGGACTAATAGATATTTTTTCGAAAGTAGCTGCAGAAAATGACAATGTGATGTTAATCCTTTTAGGAACTGGAGAATTAGAACAACAAATAAAAGAATATGTGGAATGCTTAGGATTACGTAATCGTGTGTTATTTTTAGGCTTAACATTAGAGGCTAATGAATATTACCAAGCTATGGATTTATTTATATTACCATCTTTATTTGAAGGCTTACCTGTCGTTGGAATAGAGGCTCAGGCTAGTGGATTGAAATGCCTATTTTCGAAAAATATAGATTTTAAATGTGATATTAGTGGTAATGTAGAATTTATTAATTTAAATAATTTAGATGTGTGGAAAGATAAAATTAATAATATAATAGAAAGTAATTACACAAGACAAAATATGAAAAATGTACTTATTAAAGCAGGTTATGACTTGCATACTGAAATAAATAAGATAGAAAAAATGTACTTAGAAGGAGAGCGAAAAAAATAAAATGATATACTTTATTTGCTTTATATTTACACCATTATTCACATATTTGGCAGAAAAACAATTTGAAAAGAAAAATAAAAAATTAGGAATATTTTATAGCTTTATTGCTATTTTAATACCTTCCTTAATAGCAGGATTTAGAGCATATAACGTAGGTAGAGATACTGTTATGTATGTAGTACCAACCGTAAATGCTGCTAAATCGTTAAGCTTTAATATGTATATGAAAACGATTAATTTTGAAGTTGGATATAAACTTTTTATTTATTTAATAACCCGCTTTTCTTCTTTTCCAAATGTATCGTTGTTTTTCATTCAATTTGTTACAATATTGTTTGTATATTTATTTGCATATAAAAGTCGTGACAAAATTAATATGACATTTACTATGATAATTTATATGTTACTTTGGTATTGCGTGTCTTTTACTTTTATGCGTCAAAGTATTTCAATGGCTTTGATTCTTTTTTCAATCACTCTTTTTCAAGAAAAAAAATATTGGAGAACACTTTTAACTTTTTTGATTGCCGTTAGTTTTCATAGTGCAGCAATTGTATCAATATTAATTTATGGATTGCTAATTTTTTCAAATATTAGGATGTCCAAAAATAAAAAGTTAATTCTTTGTTTTGTTTTCTTATTAGGATTAGCATGTTCTATAGTGTTTTTTGAAGAAATCGTTTATTTTTTGACGCGAATTGCTCATGTTTTACCTGATAGATATTACTATTATGTTAAGACATATATTCAAGAAGAGAAAGTTTCGATGGGATCAGAACTTTTATTAAGAATAATTTTGCTATTTTCCGGGTTCTTTTATGCAAATTTTATTAATAAAAAAGAATCAAAAATTAACATCTTATTAGTAATGTCATTTTTAGCAGTAGATTTTTCGGTATTTTTATTAAGTTATAAAATAGTTAATATTAGTAGAATTGGTTTATATTTCTTTTATCCAGCAGCATTTTATTTGATACCTAATGTAAATAAAGCATTTGGAAATAAGTATAATATAAGAAAATTTGTATCAATGGGTTTTGTTTTAATAATGTTGGTTTATTGGATTTGGAAATTTCCTGTAAGTCAATGGTGTGAGACTTTTCCGTATCATTCAGATATAATTACATTTTTATATTAATAAAAGATAGGATGTGAATATTATGATACCAAAAAAAATACATTATTGCTGGTTTGGAAGAGGTAAAAAAAATAAATTGTTTTATAAATGCTTGGAGTCTTGGAAAAATTTTTTCCCAGATTATGAAATTATAGAATGGAATGAAGACAATTTCGATATCAACTATAATAACTATGTTAAAGAAGCATATCAATGTAAAAAATATGCTTTCGTAAGCGATGTTGCTCGTCTTAAAGTGATTTATGAGCATGGCGGAATTTATTTTGATACAGATGTAGAAGTACTAAAAACATTTGATGAGGGATTATTAAAAGCTGGCTTTTTAGGGGAGGAAAGACCCAGTATAATTAATACTGGATTAGGCTTTGCAGCAAAGCCTAAAAATAAAATAGTTAAAATATTGTTAGATGATTATGATAATTTGAATTTTATAAAAAAAGATGGTACAATGGACTTAACTCCTTGCACAGAGCGAAATAGTAATGCGTTAATTAACATGGGATACGAAATTAAAAGTGGTCAAAAAATAGATTTGCTTCCAATATATAGTAAAGAATATATAGGCGGTTTTGATGTTTTTACGCAACACTGTATTGTTAGTGAAAAAACTTATACAATTCATCATTACAATGCATCGTGGGAAAGCCCTAAGATGAAGGTCAAATATAAAATAAAACGATTTATAAGCAATATTGTAGGCATTGATAATTATTATAAAATTAGAGATTTAAAACATAAAATTCATAAAAAGTTTGAGAAAGGAAAATGATAACATGAAAAAAATTGCAATAATATCAGAATTAGCCATGAATAATTTTAATTACGGGAACAGATTACAATCATTTGCTCTTAATCATTATTTGAATAACCATTATAAAAACTATATAACTGAATCATTAGTTTTTAGTAACGGATGTAAACAAAAAAGAACAAAAATTACTTATCAAACTTTTTTAAATTTTTTCAAAAAATTTAAAATTTCATCAGCAAATAATTTTAGTCCATACGATTTTTCTAAACGTATTGAAAACTCAAATGAATTTACACATAAGAATACAAAGTTATGTCCAGAACTATTAAATTATAATTTAATACAAAATACCGATTATGATGTGTTTATTGTTGGTAGCGATGTTGTGTGGGCCCAATTTAATAGAGGAGTAAATAAAATAAAGTTCTTAGATTTTAAAAATAAAAAGAATTTTAAAAGAATTTCTTATGCTGCTTCATTTGGTAGGGATTATATTCCAAAAGAAAATAAAAAATATATTATAAAAGCATTAAAAAAATTTAATAATATATCAGTAAGAGAAAAATCTTCAGTAAAAATGCTCAATGATTTAAAAATAGAGAACGTATACCATGTGTGTGATCCGACTTTACTTATTTCTAAAGATGAGTGGACAAATATTTCTAAAAAAATAAATATAAAAGATAAATTTATATTTGTGTACATGCTTGGAAAAGATGAAAATCAGAGGTCAGAAATTCAAAAAGTAGCTAATCAATTACAATTAAAAATAGTTACTATTCCACATGCAGATGGTAATTATAATGTAGTAGATGAAACTTTTGGCAATTATAGACTTGATAATTGTTCTCCAGAGGAATGGCTTTATTTAATAAAAAATGCCGAATATATATTTACCGATAGTTTTCATGGTATTATATTTTCATGCATATTTGAAAAAAATTTCATTGCTTTAAAAAGAGATTATAAGGAAAACATAAATAATCGATTAATAGATTTTTTGAATACTATTGATGAAAGTGATAAGTACATGTTAGTTCCAAATTATGAAAAATTATCTAAGATAAGTTGGAATTATAAAAAAATAAATAAAAAATTACAAGTGTTTATAAATGAATCAAAAAATTATTTAGAAAATGCTTTAAAATAGAGAGGAGTAAATGTATGGAAGCTAGTAAGCAGAGGAAAATAGGAGCTTTGCTATCTTACGTTGTTATTTTATTAAACCTTGCTATAACATTATTTTATACACCTATTTTAACTAATAGCTTAGGGCAAGCTGAATATGGTTTATATTCAATGGTGGCTTCTATTATATCTACTTTAACTATTTTAGATTTTGGCTTTGCAAGTGCTTTAGTTGTTTATTCTAATCGATATCGAGCAAAAAATGAAATAGAAAAAGAACATAAATTATATGGTATGTTTATAGTAGTATATTCTATTATTGGATTAATTGCAGGACTAATTGGATTTATTATTTTCTTAAATGTTGACAATTTATTTGGGGCAACTATGACATTTAATGAACTGGTAATTGCAAAAAAATTAATGTTAATTTTAACATTTAATTTAGCTATCACATTTCCACTTAGTGTATTTTCTTCCATAGTTGTTGCTTATGAAAAGTTTATATTTGCAAAAATAGTAAATATTATTACTGTAATTCTGCAACCAATAATAATGCTCATTTTACTTTCATTAGGTTATAAGTCTATTGCATTAGCCATAGTAATTACAATTTTAAATATTTTAAGTTTATTATTTAATGCTTTATATTGTAAGTTTAATATTAAAACAAAAATTACTTTTGGTAAAATTGATTTTAAATTATTATTGTCTATATTTGCCTTTTCATTTTGGATATTCTTAAATTCCATCATTGATAAAGTAAATTGGAGTATAGATAATTTTCTAATTGGAAGTTTGAGTGGGGCAGCAGCTGTTTCAATATACGCGATTGCTTCACATATAAATCAAGTTTATGTTTCATTTTCTACTTCCATAAGCAATGTTTTACTTCCTAAAATGACAAAAATGAATGAAGATGGAGCTAGCGATGAGGAATTTACTAATGTTTTAATTAAAACGGGGAGAATTCAATTAATAATAGTAGGACTGATATTAACTGGATTTATCGTTTTCGGTAAAGAATTTATTATTCTTTGGGTAGGACCGGAATATAAAGATGCTTATTATATTGGACTTGCTTTAATGATTCCTATGATAGTATCGCTTACACAAAATTCAGTAGTAAGTATTGCACAGGTTAAGAATAAACATCAATTTATGCCAATAGTGCTTATTTTTACATCAATATTAAATATTATTGTTAGTATTCCTTTAATAAAAATGTATAGTGGATTTGGAGCTGCTCTTGGAACAGCATTGTCATTACTTATTGGAAATATAATTATTAAAAACATTTATTATTACAAATCGTTACATTTGGATATTTTAAAATTTTTTAAAAGTATTTTTAATATTGTGATTACATTAATAGTCGAAACTATAGCATTTATTCTAATTATAAATATATTTAATTTTAAAATTGTTTCTTGGATAAGTTTAGCTATATGGATTTTAATATATACTATTATTTACATAATACTTTCTAAGTTGTATCTGACTGAGTACGAAAAAGGACTTTTAAAAGAATTAAAAAGAAAAATCAAGAGGAGGAAATTATGAAAGAAAAGAACATGATAAAAATTAGCTTTACAGGTGACTTGATTTGTCAATTAGAGTATTTTTATGCGGTAAAAAAGAGAAAAAATCAATATAATTTTAATGACACGTTTATTTATTTAAAAGAATATTTGAAACATTCTGATTATGTTGTTGGCAACTTAGAAACTCCAATATGTAATCCAATATTTGGAGGTTACACAATTGATTGGTATTCATTTAATACTCCTAAAAGTTTTTTGGAAGCTCTTAAAAATTCTAACTTCAAATTACTTACGACAGCAAATAATCACTGCCTAGATAGAGGAATACTTGGATTAAAGCAAACAATCAAAAATATAAAAAAATATGATATGGAATACCTTGGTACAAAGTTAAATAATGAAGAAAAAGATTATAAAATAATTGAAATAGATGGTGTGAAAATTGCTTTTCTTGCATATACTTATGGTACAAATTATAGTTATAATTATTATAAAATAAAAGAAAAAGATTTGCCAAAAATCAATTTAATCAAAAAACAAGACTCTGATCAAACTTGGCACTTTCATAAAATAAATTTTTATAAAGATTTATTTGGAAAATTTATTATCAGAAATATCAAGTATTTTATAAAAAAAATTATTAATTATAAGGCTAAACCATACAATTTAGAAGAAAATATGAAAGTTATTGATAAAATTAACACTGGAGAATGGGTTATTGATGAGACATTATTAAATGATAGCATTCAGAAAATTAGAGAAGCAATTAATAATAGCAATATTACAATATTTATGTTACACAGTGGAGGACAATTTAATGAAGAACCAGGTTCTTTCACAAAAATGTTAATTGAAAAGATTAAGACAACAGGAGTACCATTGATTGTTTCAAATCATCCACATGTAGTACAAAGACAAGAGTTTAAAAATAATCAACTTGTTATTTACTCATTAGGAAATGTAATAAACTCATATAGAGCAAATAATTATAGAAAAGAAAATTTAGGGGAATATAGTGTGATATTAAATGCTTATATAAATAAAAAAACGAAGCAAATAGAAAAATATACTTTTAGTCTAATGAAAAGTGTAGAAAGTGAAGATGGTTATATAACTGTTGTTCCAGTATATGATTTAATAAACAAAGAAAGTGACAAGAATAAAAAAGAAACACTTATAGAAGAAAGTTTAATAATTTATAATAGATTTACAGAACAAAAAAATACAAAATTTATTAACGAAAGAGAATATGTAATATAAAGGTGATAGAATGGATAAAATTGTAATTGGAAGACCAAAAATTGAAAAACATGAAAATACTTATAGATTAACTTCAACACTAATGTATGATAAAGGTACAACGTATGATATGTGGTTTGAAGTTGAAAAGGAGTATAAAGATTATTTATGTGATGAGAACGCAGATGCTTTTCTTATCGCGTTACTTTCATATGTTATCAAACATGAGCTTGATGTAGAAATAGAGGGTAGCATAAGTTCAAGATTATATTATCAACTAACTACTTATTTAATTCCTTTGCTTTGTAAGAGTTTTAATAAAAGAAGTATTCATATTAAGTGTGATATAAGTGATTATGATTTTAAACCTAATGGAGTAGGTACAGGTATTTCTTGTGGAGTCGATTCTTTTTATGCAGTTCTAAAACATAAAAATTTTAAAGACAAAAAATATAATATAACACATTTAACTTTTTTTAATGCAGGTTCACATGGAGAATATGGGGGTGAAAAAGCACGTACTTTATTTCATAAAAGATTGGATTATATCAAAAAATTTTGTGTACAAAATAATTATAAATTAGTTACTGTAGATTCAAATATGAATGAATTTATAAAAATGAATCATCTTGCTACACACACATTTAGAACTTTAAGCTGTGTTTTAGCTTTGCAAAAGCTTTTTGGCATATATTACTTTTCAAGTATGGGTTCTTCATTTGATGATATTTGTATTACTCCTGTTGATAGTGCATATTATGATATTCTTAATATTGAATGTTTAAGCAATCAAAATACACTGTTTTATAGCAGTGGGATGGAAGAAACTAGGTTAGGCAAAGTAAAATATATATCTGAATTCAAAGAAACGTATAATTGGCTAAACGTCTGCATTGCTGGCAATGATGAAAAAAATTGTGGACTTTGTGAAAAATGTATAAGAACGATGGTTGATTTAGAATCTATTGGCAAATTAGAACTTTATAAAAGTGTATTTGATTTAGAATTATTTTATAAGAATAGAGTAAAAATTTATGGCAAGGTACTTAAATGGAGTAGGACAAAGGATAAGAAAGAGTATTATAAAGAGGTTGTCGATACTTGTAAAAAAAATAATGTCAAAATTCCATTTCAATCTTATATAATTTCATATTTTCCAACGTACTATGGTTTCAAAAATTTTATAAGGAAATTAGTACCTAAAAAAATAGTTAAAAAAATTCATGATTATCGTATAAAAAAAGGCATAATTACAAATGACGGGTGGTTAAACTAAAATGGAACAGGTTTTAGAAAAAAATAGATGTACAGGTTGTACGGCATGTATGAATATTTGTCCTAAAAATGCTATTGTAATGAAAGAAGGCAAAGATGGTTTTAAATATCCATTCATTGATAACAATAAATGTATTAATTGTAAGTTATGTCAAAAGATATGTCCTGTTATTAATACTAGAGAAAACGCATCATTAAATACGTGCTATTTAGCATATAATAAAAAAATAGAAGAAATTTTATCATCATCTTCTGGAGCTATATTTTCAGCAATTGCTAATTTTATTTTAGATAGTGGTGGAGTTGTAATAGGTGCAGCACTTGTTAATAATAAATTAAAACATATTGTAATTGAAAAAAAGGAAGATTTATTCAAATTAAAAGGTAGCAAATATTTACAAAGCGACTTAAATGATATGTTTAAATATGTAAAAGAAAACATAAAACATAAAAAAGTGCTTTTTGCTGGTACTCCATGTCAAGTTGCAGGTCTAAAAGCATTTATAAAAAATGATAATGATAATTTATATTGTATAGATTTAATATGTCATGGGGTACCTAGTCCTAAACTATTTTCTAAATATATTAAAGAATTAGAAAGTCAAGAAAATTCTAAATTAAAAGATTATAATTTTAGAAATAAAGAGACTGGTTGGGTAACATATTCGAATAGAATTACATTTGAAAATAATAACAATATTAGTGAACTTGCTAGCCAAAATGATTATATGAAATTATTTTTATCTGACAATGCTTTAAGAGAAAGTTGTTATAATTGTAATTTCAAATTTGGTAATAAATATTCTGATATAACCTTAGGAGATTTTTGGGGAGTGCAAGACTATTATCCAAAAACTTATAATAAGAAAGGAACTTCAGCAGTTATTATTAATACAAAAAAGGGGAATATTTTATTTAATCAAATCAAAGGCTCTCTTATTTATCAAAATTGCAATATAGAGGAAATATTAAATGGCAATCCTTCTTTATCAAAATCAGCAGTTTTAACTGAAACAAGAAAAGATTTTTTTGATGATCTAGAGCAATTAAGTATTACAGCATTATCTAAAAAATATAGCAAAATACGTAAAAGAACATTAAGAGGAAGAATCAAACAATTAATTTTAAAGATATGTAAATAAATCTTTTCAATAAAATCCAAAAAATGGGCATTTTCTAAAAAGTGAGTGCAAAAAGGTGTAAATTTCATCAAAAAGTGGGTGCAAAAAGGTGTAAATTTCATCAAAAAGTGGGTGCAAAAAGGTGTAATGCATGTTATAATTAAAATGTTCACAGGAGTTGATTAATAATGAAAAGAAAAATTTATGAGCAGTTCATGGAATGGAAAAATACTAAGTCTTTTAAACCTTTGATTATCTTGGGAGTAAGACAATGTGGAAAAACATATATTATTGATGAGTTTTGTAGGAATGAATTTAAAAATTATAGAAAAATAAATTTATTATATGATGTAGATGTTGTTAAATTGTATGCCACAGACGAACCATCCGAAAAAAAGTATAATGATTTAAAAGCATTATTGGATTTTGATTTTGAACAAGAAGATAGTATTTTATTTATTGATGAAATTCAAGAAAGTGAAGAACTTATATCCGATTTGAAATTTTTTCAAGAAAAACATAGTAATGTGAGAATTATAGGTGCTGGGTCTTTATTAGGAGTTAAGTTAGCAAGATTAAACAAGCCTTTTCCAGTTGGAAAAGTTACTAGATTATATATGTATCCTATGGACTTTGAAGAATTTTTAATTGCTTTTGAACAACAACCACTTTTAGATAAAATAAAGGATTGTTTCAAAAACAATAGTTCTATGGGAATACTTCATAATAAGGCAATAGATTATTACAGAAAATATTTATTATCAGGTGGAATGCCTGAAAGTGTAAAAACAATGATAGATTGTGGAGATGATTACTATCATTATGATTTGTCTAAACTCAATAATATTATAGAAGATTATAAAAATGATATGAATCATCATATTGCTAATGCTAGTGAAACATTGAAAATTAGAAACATATATAATTCCTTATCGTCTCAATTACAAAATGCTTCTAAAAAATTTCAATATTCGGTTATTGATTCTAGTGCAAAATCAAGGGAATATTCGTTACCACTTAATTGGCTTGTAGAAAGTAATATGGTACAGCTTTGTCAATGTGTGAAATTGCCAGAAAAGCCATTATTAGGCTTTGTCGATAATGATGTATTTAAAGTTTACTATTCAGATGTTGGTATTTTTAATCGATTAGTGAATAATGATATTAAAACAGTTATGCTTGATGATATGACAATGTATAAAGGAATTATTACTGAAAATTATGTGGCAAATCAATTAAAAGCAAATGGTGTTGATTTATTGTATTGGAAAGGTAATAGAGATTCTGAAGTTGATTTTTTAATTACAACCAAAGATGATGGTATTATTCCTATTGAAGTAAAAGCCGAAGAACATACTCAATCCAAAAGTTTAAAAGTTTATGATGAGTTGTATCATCCAAAGTATATGATTCGGATTAGTTTAAAAGATTTTGGATACAATCCAGAAACAAAAATAAAATCAATTCCTTTGTATGCAACATTCTTGATTAAAAATTTAATAAAGTGAACTTGAACGAGATAGTCATTCATGTTATACTCAAAATCTAGTGTCGGAGTTGAACTATATGAAATTAAAGAAGAAATTTGGAATACCATTTTTTGTGTTTTCTAGTATTACATTACTATTTATTTTATTATTGTTTTTGTTTTTAAATAAATTAAATATTATTCCTCTTGTTTATATGATTTGTATCCTTTTAGTACTGCTTTTATTATGGGTAGGGAATTGTCTATTATTAAAGCATAAGAATAAAAAAGTTCATTATGTTGGTTATGTATTATCTATAATATTTGTACTTCTTAATATTTTGATTATTTATTTTGCCGATAAAACCAATGGTTTATTAAATAAGTTGTTTGAACCAGAAGTAGGAACTCATACAAATACTTATTATGTGGTAACATTAAAGCAAAAATATCATGATATTCAAGAAATTAATGGGCATAAACTTGGCTATTATGATTATATTCCAAATATTGATACAGTTTTTGATACGTTAAATAAAATGATAGAAACGGAAAATATTAAATATAATGATTTTACGGTTTCTTTTGATGCTTTAAGAAAAGAAGAAGTATCTGCAGTTATTGTTGAAAAAACGGTCTATTTATTTTTCTTAGAATATGATACTGATTTTCATTCGGATTTATATGAAATTCTTTATAGTTTTGATGTGACTGTTAAGGAACAGTTAGATGATACAAATCCTGATGCTGATTCTTTTCATGTTTATATTGGTGGGACTGATTTTACGGAAATGTATACGGATTTTAATTTGATTCTAACGGTGAATAAAAAAACTCATAAAATCTTACTTACCAGTACTCCAAGAGATTATTATATTGAATTAGCGGGTAAGAATGGCGCAAAAGATATCCTTGGATATGCAGGGGTATGGGGAATTCAAACTTCGATGCAATCTTTAGAAAAGTTATATGGTATCAATATTGATTATTATATTAAAATTAATACTCAAGGTTTAGTCGGACTTGTAGATACTCTAGGTGGAGTAGAATTTTGTTCTGATCATTCTTTTATAACTACTCATGCTCTCGTCATGGGAACGTATGACGACAATCAAGGGGAAAAGTTGCATGTATCAGCAGGATGTCGAAATTACTCAGGAATTGAAATTTTAACCATTGCAAGAGAGAGAAAAGCATTTCCTGAAGGAGATAGGCAAAGACAAAAGAATTGTCAACAAATCATGATTCATATTATAGATAAAATGATTCAAGCAAGTAATTTAGTTCATTATTTTGAAATTTTAGAGTCTGTGAGTGATTTATATACAACAAATATACCTAAAGATTTAGCCACTGAATTCGTTCGAGATACGATTGAAAGACCTAACTGGCAATATGAACAACAATCCGTGACTGGAAGTGATTCACAAGGAAGTGTTCATTTAACAAATTTTGTTGATTATGTTATGATTCCAGATATGGATAGTGTGGCAAGTGCGGTTTCAAAAATGAATGAAATTGTTAATGAAAGTTAAAATTTATGTGGTAAAAAAAATACATTGGGTGTTGTAAAAAATATACATTTGATGTATACTAATAGTAGGTGAGGGAAAATGATAAAGAAATTTAGTGTCAAAAATTTTAAAAATTTTAAAGAAAAGTTAACATTAGATTTTTCAAGAGTGAAAGAGTATGAGTTTAATGAACATTTGATTAAAAATCATTTAGTTAATAAAATGATGATATATGGTCCAAATAATTCAGGAAAAAGCAACTTAGGTGCAGCTATTATGGATGTCACTACACATCTAACTGATTATGTAAAAGACAATGTATTATATGCCTATTATTTAAATGGAGATTATACTGATGATACAGTTGAATTTGAGTATGAATTTTTGATTCAAGATAAAAATATCAAATATACTTATAAAAAAGATCCTACAATGAAGTTGTTATCAGAAGAATTAAGAGAAGAAGGAAATTTACTTTTTCGATATAATTATGTAACAAATAAATTTGATAATAACATTGAGGAAGCTCAAACGATTGATATTTCTAAAAGAAACAATACAGAAATGTCGGTATTAAAGTTTATTTATTTAAATACACTTTATTGGAAAGAAGATAGCTCAGTCAAATTACTTATGGAATTTGTAAATAATATGTTATGGTTCAGAAGTTTAAGAAATAATGAATTTATGGGTGTCATGTCCAATGGGGAAGATTTAAATGATTTTATTATCAATAATAGACTTCTTTCTTCCTTTGAAAAGTTTTTACATGATTGTGGACAAAATTATCATTTATGTGAAATGAATGATGGTGGAAAAAAGGTTATTGGAGTCAAATATAAAAATTATGAAGCTTTGTTCAGCTTAGTGGCATCAACTGGAACGAAAACATTATGGTTGTTTTTCTATTGGATGAACCGAACAAATAATATTTCATTTATTTATTTAGATGAATTTGATGCTTTTTATCATTATGAATTATCAACATATATTTTGAACTATATTAATCAAAGAAAAGAATTTCAATCTGTATTAACATCACATAATACATATTTAATCGATAATGAACTTATGCGACCTGATTGCTATGCTATTTTAAAAAATGGAAAAGTCAAAAGTTTTGCGGATAGAACTACGAAAACAATTAGACAAATGCATAATTTAGAAAAGATGATGCTTGGAGGAGAATTTGAAGAGTAAGATTTTATTGATTGTTGAAGGAGAAAAAGAGGAACTAAGAATATTAGGAAAAGCTAGTCATGGACTTTTATCGTTAATAGGAGCAGAATATGAAATTGTTTCATTTGCCAATCCTATTTATGAATTATATGATGCATACCAAAAAGGAAAATATGACGATATTGTGTCTTATTTAAGATATGAAAAAGGTTTGCAACTTCCAAAAAATGTTTTATCTAAAAATGCTTTTAGTGCAATTTATTTGGTTTTTGATTTTGAGGTTCAAGATCATAAATATTCAGATGAAAAAATAAAACAATTATTAGAATTATTTAATAACGAGACAGAACTTGGCAAGTTGTATATTAATTATCCTATGGTGGAATCTTATTATCATTTAGAAAAGTTACCTGATAATAATTATAATGATAGAGTTGTAGATATTACAAATTTAAATGGAAAAAAATATAAAAAAATGGTATATGAGGCAACATGTTTAAAGAAAAATTTAATGACTAATCGTGAATTATGTTTTATTATTATGCAAAATTATAATAAAGCAATATATATCACAAATCAAAAACAAATAGACCACAAAAAAGTATTAGAGGTACAATTAGAAAGAAAAAAAGAAAAAAATGAAATTTTTGTATTATCTATGTTTCCTTTTATTGTGTTAGATTATAATTTGAGTAGAACTATGGAAATACTTAAACTAAAACTAAAGAAGAATTTTATGATTATAAATGTAGAAGAAATATCAAAGGTTACTGTGTAAAGTAGACAATAACTTTTTTCCAAAATGTGTCGAAAGTATGTTATACTTTAAAAGGTAGTGAAAAGAGGTAACCAAATATATGGCAAGAAAACAAAAAAATAGAAAGAAAAATATAAATTTAATAACTCGTATTTTATGGGTATTATCTATTATTATGATGATTATATTGGGGTATTTTATTTTTAAAGCAAATGTGCTTCCAATGAAATACTTTATATTAGTAGTGATTATCCTTGTTTTATTTTTAGCAATTCATGGTTTAATTGTAATGAAGAAAAATATAAAGTCATGGATGAAAATTACGGTAAGTATCATTAGTATACTATTTATTGGAATAGAACTTTTTGCAGTCTTTAAGATTAATGATGTCTTATCATTTCTAGGTAAAATTCAAGCAAAATATTCTGTTAATATTTATAATGTAGTCGTAAATGCCAAATCATCTTATCAATCTATAAATGATATAAAAGACAAAAGTATTCAAACTGTCAAAGACTTTGAAGATTTAGATTTATTTGAAAAAAATGTTCATGAAAAATTAAATGGAGCCATTGAATATCAAGAAAATATTGTAGAATTATTAACACAAATAAAAACAGATACAGAAATGGTTTTAGTCGTAAACTCAGGAAATTATGATGCGATGGTAGAAAATGACAAAGACTTTGAAAGTGCAGTTCGAGTTTTAGATACGATTGAAATTAAAGTGAAAATTGAACAAGAAGATACAAATTTAGATGTGACGAAAGATCCATTTGTAGTTTATTTAAGTGGAATTGATACAAGAAGTAATTATTTACCATCAAGAAGTTTAAGTGACGTGAATATTATATTAGCGATTAATCCAACTAAGAAAAAAATCTTAATGATTCATATTCCAAGAGATTATTATGTACAGATTCATGGAACGACTGGACTTCCTGATAAACTCACTCATGCAGGAACCATTGGAGGAATTGAAGCCTCTATGAGTACGATTGAAGATTTACTTGAAATTGAAATTCCATATTATGTAAGAGTAAACTTTAATGCTGTTGTAAAACTTGTAGATGCCATAGGTGGAGTAAATATTTATTCTGACGTTAATTATTCTTTTAGATGTTGGACTGATAGTGGCTGTACATTCTATCCTGGATATAATTCTGTTGGTGGAAGATGTGCTCTTGCCTTTGCAAGAGAACGTTATGCGTATGATACGGGAGATCGTCATCGTGGAGAAAACCAAGAACAAGTCATGCAACTTATTATTAATAAAGTCACAAGTTCATCAACCTTAATTGCAAACTATAATCAAATTTTAAATGCTTTAGAAGGAACATTTGAAACAAGTTTATCCTCAGAAGAAATCACCAATTTAGTGAAGATGCAAATTAATGACATGGCATCATGGACGATGGAGACCGCGAATGTGGATGGAACAGGAGCAAACTTACCTACGTATAGTTATCCTGGACAGAACTTATATGTTATGGAGCCAAACATGGAAACTGTCGAGGCTGCTATTCAAAAATTAAATGAAGTATTGGAAACTCCAGATGAATAAGAAAAAGATTCTTGCTTGGAGTTTTTTCCTTCTTTGGCTCCTTCTTATTTTTTGTTTTTCTTCTCAAAGTGGGGAAGAGAGTTCTCATTTATCAGGTGGACTTATAGAGTTTTTAGAGAGTCTCACTCATATTCCTCTTTCCAGTGAAATAGTCTCTTTTATGATTCGTAAACTTGCACATTTTACAGAGTATGCGATTCTAGGGATTCTTACTATGAATTTGTGGAACCAATATAGGAGTATACATAAAAAGCAACTCTTTTTCATCCTATTATTCTGTGTATTTTATGCTTTCACAGACGAATTTCATCAAATTTTTATCGTGAATCGTTCCGGTAATTTTTGGGATGTATCTATTGATTCTTTAGGAAGTTTCTTTGGAATGATAAGTTACTTGTTATTTTCTAAAAAGCAAATATAAACTAGTTATTATTACCAAATATAAGAATAATTATACCTAATTTGGACATACTATTACTAGGTGATGGAAATATGTGGCTTGTTTTATTAGGTTTATTTCTGATATTACTTATAGATATTACTTGTTGTGTGGTAGCGTCTAAATCAAAGTGAGTCAAAAATGACTTCTTTTTTTATATAAACTGTTGCAAAAATACGCAAAAAAGGGGAAAAATGCGAAAAAAAACAACAAATTAAAGCTCAAATATTTTTTAAAAACGTACAAAAAGTACGAAAATAATCAAAAAATACGTGCATTTTTTACAAAAAAGCACTATAATAATGTTTGGAAGGTGAATTAATATGTATAGAAAAATAGAAGAAAATTTAAAAGAATGGAACAATAATTTCAAAATGCCATTAATGTTAGTTGGTGCAAGACAAACTGGAAAAACTTATATTCTTGATGAGTTTTGCAAAAAAAATTATAAGCAGTATATCTATATTAATTTAGATAAGGAAGATCGTATTAAACAAGTTTTTGAGGAAACGATTGACCCTGATAAAATTATAGAAAAAATAGAAATTTTAAAAAATATCGTCTTTACTCCAGAAGATAGTGTTCTTTTTTTAGATGAAATTCAAGTGAGTGAAAGAGCTATTACTTCCTTAAAATATTTTTGTGAAAGTGAAAAACCTTATAAAGTAATCTGTGCAGGTTCTTTACTTGGAGTAAAAATTAATCGGTTTCATTCTTCTTTCCCTGTTGGCAAAGTAACCATTAAATATTTATATCCTATGGATTTTGAAGAATATTTGATAGCTTTAGGGGAAGAAAAACTCATTCAAGAAATTAGAACTCATTATGAATCTAATGAAGCTTTAATAACTCCTATTCATGAAAAAGCTTTGGATTTATATAAAAAATATTTAGTTTTAGGTGGTATGCCAGCTTTGATACAAAATTTTATTGAAAATGATTGTAATATAGCTCATGTTCATTTTGAATTACAAGAACAAATTATTACTTCCTATTTAGCTGATATGAGTAAATATACAGAGAATAGTGAAGGAATTAAAAATGCTCAAATTTATAATGCGATGCCAAGAGAACTCGCAAGAGAAAATAATGTTTTTAAATACAGTTTAGTAGATAAAGATGCTAGAAAAATTAGATATGAAAGTAGTTTGGATTGGTTACTAGCAAGTAATATGATATTCAAATGTAATTTAGCAGACAAAAATGAGTCTCCATTAAAAGCATTTGCGAATACTGAAAAATTTAAATTATATTTAAGTGATGTTGGATTATTAAGGTCTCTATCTAATTTGGATTACAGTGAAATATTATTGGATAAAAATGAGATGTTTAAAGGAATGTTAATAGAAAATTATGTCGCTTGTGAATTTGCTTCAAAATTTAAAGAATTATTTTATTATACATTTGGTAGATATGAAATTGATTTTTTAATTAAGATTGATGGAGATATCATTCCAGTAGAAGTAAAAAGTGGAAGAAGAACAAACAGTAAAAGTTTAAATGAATATATAAAAGAGTATCATCCAAAGTATAGCATTAGAATTTCTTCTAAAAATTTTGGATTTGAGAATGATATAAAATCTGTTCCATTATATGCAATCTTTTGTATTGATAAAAAATAAAAAAAAACAGCAAATTACAAGTTGACTTTCACAAGGAAAAATGTTAAAATTTTCCTTGTGAAAGGGAATGATAGATATGAATTGTTATATTAGAATTTTAGAATATTCGAAAACAAATAATGGATATATTACTACCAAAGAAGCAGAAGAATTAGGTGTACATAGAAAATTTTTAAGCAACTTAGTAAATGATAAAAAATTGGAAAGAGTCGGATTTGGTATATATAAATTGCCTAAATATCCATTGGATAGCTTTTACATTTTATCAAAATATAGCAAAAAAATGTGTTATTCTCATGCAACAAGTTTATATTTACATAATATGTCTGACAGAATTCCATTAATTTATGATGTAACAGTTCCTTATCATTACAGTGGAAACTTATTACATAACGAATCAGTATCTCTTCATTATGTAAATGACAATATTTTTGATATTGGTAAGACTGAAGTTAAAACAATTAATGATTTAACAGTTCAGTGCTACGATTTAGAAAGAACATTATGTGATATCATTAAAGATAAAAATCATATGGATAAAGAAATTTATTCTAAAGCTTTAAAGGAATATGCAAGAAATAAGAATAAGAATTTATTAAAGCTTGTGAAATATTCTAAGCAATTAGGAATTGAAAATGAAGTAGTAGAGTTAATGGAGGTGCTATTATAGATGAATTCAGACAAATTAAATGGAATTATTAAAAAAAAGTCTAATGGCAATAATAATGTGGCTCTTCATCTTCATCAAATGTTTTTCTTTGAACATGTGTTAATGAGACTTGAAAAGAGTAAATATAAAAACAATATTATATTAAAGGGTGGAGTTTTACTTTCTTCTATTATTGGTGAGGATTTGAGGACTACAAAAGATATAGATGCGACTTTAAAAAGTTTGCCATTAAATATGGAATCTATTAAACATATCTTTGAAGAAATATTAGCAATTGATATTGATGATAATATACATTTTGAAATTGTTAGTATCAGAGACATTAGATTAGAAGATGAGTATGGAGGTTTTCGAATAAATGTCAAAGGTACATTTGATAAAATTAGAACGAATTTCTTTATTGAAATAACTACTGGAGATATTATTACACCTCGTGAAATAAAATATCAATATCATTCAATATTTGAAAATAGGAAAATAAATATTATGGCATATACAATGGAAACGATTATTGCAGAAAAGTTTGAAAGCATAATCAGTAAAAATATTACTACGACAAGAGCAAAAGATTTTTATGATTTGTATATGTTAATGAATAAACATAATGATGATATAAATGATAAAAATTTAGTGAAAGCCATTGAGAATACTTTCCATAAAAGAAACATTGAATTTAATGTAGATAATTTTAAAGAAATTGTAAAAATGCTAGAAGATAGTGAAACTTTAAAAAATGTATTTACTAATTATCAGAAAAAACTCGAATATACTAAAAATGTAACTTTTGAAGATACAATAAAGGCAATTTACAAAATAATAGATATATTATCTAATCAAAAATGAATTGTCAAAAAGGATGAAGAAAAAGCCGTCAATTATTTGAAGATGTCTTTTATGTGGAGTTAATATAATA
This sequence comes from uncultured Bacilli bacterium, assembly GCA_947586205.1. Classification (GTDB taxonomy): domain Bacteria; phylum Bacillota_I; class Bacilli_A; order RF39; family UBA660; genus Ventrenecus. The sequence continues at coordinate 26,662 of CANPXO010000003.1, read as the reverse complement.
ACAATTATAAATTTAAAGAATATTTGAACTAACATTTTAGTTTTAAATTAATGCTTTGTTAGGATTATTAAATTTGTAAGTAAGTTTTTTAAATGTTATACTTATTTTGTTAAAGGAAGATGGTAGGTATGTTAATTGATAAAATAAAAGAAGAACTTATAGAACAACGAAAATCAAAGTTTAAAGGAAATATCTATCATTATTCACAAGTAAATTTTGCGTATAATTCTAATAAAATAGAAGGTGGACATCTCACAGAAGATGAAACAGAAGAAATTTTTGAAACAAATTCTTTTATACCAAAAAGTAATGATGCGATTCAGTTGGATGATTTAATGGAAATGAAAAATCATTTTCGACTTTTTGATTATTGCTTAGACATTATGGATGAACCATTAACCAAAGAAATCATGATTAAAATGAATATGATTTTAAAAAGAAATACGACTGATGAAGAAAATCCTCGTTATAATGTTGGTGGATTTAAAGTTGTTCCAAATAAAATTGGACTTATCAATGTGATTCATGCATCATCACCCAAAAATGTGGAAAAAGATTTAGATAAATTATTAAAGAAATATCAAGAAATAGAAAAAGTAAAAATTGAAGATATTATTGATTTTCATTATCATTTTGAGTGTATTCATCCTTTTGGAGATGGAAATGGCCGAGTAGGTAGAATGATTATGTTTAAAGAATGTTTTAAAAATCATATCATGCCATTTATTGTTTTTGATAGTGATAAACCTTATTATATGAGAGGACTTAAAAATTACAAAGAAGATAAAATGTTTTTAATAGATACGATGAAACATGAACAAGATATATATGAAAGTGTTGCTAAAGAAATGCTTGATTTTGAATTAGGAGGATAAATAACTTAATTTTAAATTAGTATCTATATTGAGTTGAATTTGAAGATACTACTGAAGAAGTTGAAATATAAGTGTTAGACTATCACTTATATTCTTAAAAAAGAAACATAAAATGTACTAGGTGACTTTTATGTTTTTTTCTGATATTCATACAAGAATACGTTTTTTCTTTTTAATGGTTTTATGCATTTTAATTATTATTATGATACGAGTCTTTTATATTCAAGTGTTTCAATATGATAAATTAAGTTCTTTAGCCGAATCTTTATGGAGTAGGCAACTTCCCATTGGAGCAGACCGTGGAGAAATTTATGATCGAAATGGAAAAGTGTTAGCTACGAATTTAACAACAACATCTTTAGTACTAATTCCAAATCAAATTAAAAACAAAGAAGAGGTGGCGAGGTCCTTAAGTGAAATATTAAATTCGGATTATGAAAGTATGCTTGCCCATGTCAGTAAAAAAACAAGTATTGAAAGAGTTCATCCAGAAGGAAGACAACTTTCTTATGAGATAGCTTCTCAAATTAATGATTTAGGTTATGATGGAGTTTATTTAGTAAAAGAAAGTAAAAGATATTATCCATATGGTTCTTTACTTTCGCATGTTCTTGGTTATGTCGGAATTGATAATCAAGGATTATCTGGGATAGAACTTACTTATGATGAATATTTAACAGGAGAGAATGGGTCGATTAAGTATTTTTCCGATGGTAAAGGAAATCGATTAGAACTATCCGAAGTATATGAAAAACCTCAAAATGGAATTAATATCACTCTTACCATAGATTTGGACTTACAACTGGCGGCCGAGCGAGAACTTGATAATGTCATGGCCAAATTTACACCAGAACATGCAATGATTTTAGCAATGAACCCCAAAACAGGGGAAATCTATGCAATGGCAAGCCGACCTAACTTTGACCCAAATCACTATCAAGATTATGACAATGAAACCATTAATCGAAACTTACCGATATGGATGACTTACGAGCCTGGTTCAACTTTTAAAATTATGACCCTCGCAAGTTCTCTAGAAGAAAAGACTGTGAATTTATTTGAAGATACTTTTTATGACTCAGGAAGCGTCCACGTCGATGGGGCGACGATTCACTGTTGGAAGAGTGGAGGACATGGTACCCAGACATACCTAAATGTAGTGGAGAATAGTTGTAATCCGGGGTTTGTATCTCTAGGTCAGAAGCTCGGAACCGAAACACTTATGAAATACATTCATGAGTTTGGTTTCGGAGAAAAAACAGGAATTGATTTAAATGGAGAATCAAGTGGAATTCTATTTCGACCAGAGAAAATGGGACCTGTAGAACTTGCAACAACCAGTTTTGGGCAAGGTATTTCAGTCACACCCATTCAACAAGCAGTAGCTGTCTCAGCTGTCATTAATGGGGGCAATCTTTATACTCCTTATTTAGTAAAAGAAATGTTAGAACCTGAAACAAACTCCGTCATTTTTAGTGCAGAGCCCACTTTAAAAAGAAAAGTGATCGGTGAAGAATCGAGTAAACTTGCAAGATACGCCTTAGAAAGTGTCGTGGCAAATGGAAGTGGACGAAATGCTTACATTGAAAATTACCGAGTTGGAGGAAAAACAGGAACGGCTCAAAAAGTAGAAGCGGGGCATTATATGGTCGGAAATTACATTTTATCTTTCATGGGATTCATGCCTGCTGATGACCCTGAAATTGTCGTTTATGTTGCAATTGACCATCCAATTGGAGCTATACAATACGGTGGACAAACGGCAGCACCTGTCGCCAAATCCATTTTAGAAACAGCTATCAGTGTGTTGAAACTCGAACCAACCACCGAAGGGATGGAAAAAGAATATAATTGGATGGATACCAAATACTATCGAATTCCAAGTGTCGTTGGAATGAGTGTCGAGGAAGCTAAAAAAAATTTAAAAGGATATACCTTAGAATTTTCAGGAAGTGGAGAGACAGTCATTTATCAAAGTCCAGGTGAAAATCAATTCGTAAAAGAAGGTGGAAGTGTCAAGCTTATGTTAGGCTAATGTATAAATATGTAAAAAAATAAACAAAAAGGTAGAAAAGAGACCTTGTTTTCTTGTATAATACTTATGAGGTAGGTGGAACTATGCTTATTTTAGCAAAAACAGCTCTTGCAATGATGTTAGGTTTTATCTTTGCAATTGTTTGTGGATTAATTTTTATTCCGATGTTAAAAAAAATCAATGTAAGGCAACATGTGAGTCATTTAATTGGAGAAAACCATTTGAAAAAAGAAGGAACGCCAACCATGGGTGGAATTATTTTTATCATTCCGGTGGTGATTACTTTATTATTACTGTATATCAGAGGAAGTATTACATTCAATCATAATTTAATTATTGTTTTATTTGTCTTCTTAGCCTATGCTTTCTTAGGATTTATTGATGACTGGTTAAAGGTACGTTATAACAACAATCAAGGACTTCGTATCTCGACCAAATTTTTAATTCAAATGGTGATTGCCCTCATTTTCTTCTATATCTTTATGCAAAATGGAGGAAAACCGGAGCTCGAAATTACTTCTTTAGGAATTTTAATTCCCATGGGTTGGACGTTTGGCTTATTCATTTTATTCTTACTTGTTGGTTCTAGTAACGCGGTCAATATTACGGATGGATTAGATGGCCTTTGTGGAGGACTTAGTATGATTGCCTTTGTCGCATTCGGTATTATTACTTGGAATACAACTTGGATGGAAGGATATCAAGAAGTTGCCATTTTCTGTTTTGTATTAGTCGGTGCTTTACTTGGCTTCTTACTTTTTAATTCGCATCCTGCCAAAGTCTTCATGGGAGACTTAGGAAGTTTATCTTTAGGGGCTGCAATGGCAACCGTCGCGATTATTACACGACATGAATTATCTCTTGCTTTAATTGGTGGAGTCTTTGTGGTAGAAACGTTATCAAGTTTAATTCAAATTATTGCCATTCGTAAATTCCATAAAAAAGTATTTAAAATGGCACCTTTACATCATCACTTTGAACAATTAGGTTGGAAAGAAACGGATATCGTGAAAGCATTCTATGTTGTCGGCTTATTACTTGCCATGGCCGCGATTACTTATGGAGTATGGTTATAATGAATTTAGAACGGTTTATTGAAGCTCAAGAAAGAGATTATGAAAGTGCGTTAGAAGAAATGAAAAATGGCAAGAAAGAAACCCATTGGATATGGTATATCTTTCCTCAGTTAAAAGGCCTTGGCATGAGTTACTATGCTGACTATTATGGAATAGAAGATTTAGAAGAAGCAAAAGCTTATTTTGCAAATGAATATTTAAGAAATCATTTATTAGAAATTACCGAAGCTGTTCTTTCGATTCCAACAAACAATATCAAAAGTGTGATGGATCCACCGGATGATTTAAAATTAAAATCTTCCATGACCTTATTTTATGAAGCAACAAAGAGAGAAATATTTAAACAAGTATTAGAAAAATATTATGAAGGAAGTTTAGATGAACAAACATTAAAATTATTAAAGAGGTAAGCATTATGAAAATATTAATTGGAACTCAAAATCCAGGAAAAATAAAGGGAGCGAAAGAAGCTTTTCAAAATTATTTTGAAGACTTTGAAATAGAAGGAATTAAGGTTTCTTCCGATGTGGGAGAAGAACCAGTGAACCTTGAAATTTATGAAGGCTCTAGAAACCGAGTAAACCATTTAAGAGAGTATGCAGTGGAGAATCATATTGATGCTGATTACTATTTAGGTATTGAATCAGGAATTACCAATGCTTTAGGAAAATGGGTGATTGTAAGTGTCGCGGTGATTAAAGACAAAGATGGCTATGAGAGCTGGGGCATGAGTCCCGCTTTTCCAGTACCTGATAAATATGTGAAAGAAATTATCGAAACTGATTTAGGACAAGTCATGGATCACATTTTTAAAGAAGAAGATTTAAGAAGTGGAAAAGGTGGAGTGAGTCTTTTAACAAACGGTGTGGTGAGTCGAATTGATCAGACAAAAGAAGCTTTTGTGATGGCTCTTACTCAACATATAAATGATGTTTGGAATGACAAGCCAGTTTTAAAAAAAGAAAAATAAAGAAGAAAAAATGGACACATTCATGATTACTTCGAATGATTAAATATGAAAAGAGATGAAAAAAATTCATCCTTTTTTCATATGATGTAAAGAAGATGTCAATATATGTCGAAACTTTGGAAAAAAACAAATGACAAAATCAGTTAAGAATTTACTTCATTTCAAATTTTTGATATGCTTAATATGATTGAGGTGATCATGTGAAATCTTATTACTTAACCGATGCTGGAAAAGTAAGAAGTCATAATGAAGATTCTGTCACGATTGTTAAAAATGGAAGTGGAGAACTTTTACTTCTTGTCGCGGATGGGATGGGGGGACATCGAGCAGGAGAAGTGGCTTCAAGTCTAGCAGTGACTCATTTTGGGAAACGATTTTCATCGATGAGCAGTATTGGGTCTAAATTAGATGCTGTGAATTGGCTTAATGATAACGTGAGTGAAATTAATGAAGCTATTTTAGAATATGCTAAGAATCATCATGATTCAACAGGACTTGGTACGACTTTAGTTCTAGCACTTGTCACAAAAGATTATTTAATTTTTGGAAATATTGGGGATTCTTCAGGCTTTGTTTGGAAAAATAAAAAGTTACATAAAGTAACAAAAGACCATACTTTAGTAAGTTTACTTGTGGAAGCTGGAAACTTAACTGAAGAAGAAGCAAAGTATCATCCAAAGAAAAATGTGCTTATGAAAGCACTTGGGGCAGGGGAACAAATTGATATGGATATTTTTGATGTCGAAAGAGATGTCGATGGCATCCTTCTTTGCAGCGATGGTCTTACTGGAATGCTTACCGTCGAACAAATTGAAAAAGTTTTAGATGAAGAAGGAAGCATCGAAGATAAAGTGAAATTATTAGTCCGTAAATGTAATGCAAGAGGTGGAAATGATAATATATCCATTGCCTTATTAGATATGAAGAGTGAGTGTGAATAATTATGATAATGAAGGGGCAAAAAATTAGTGACCGTTACCAAATAATAAAATCAATTGGCGAAGGCGGGATGGCCAACGTTTACTTGGCTTATGATACCATATTAGATCGAAATGTAGCAGTAAAAGTATTAAGAGGAGATCTTGCAAATGATGAGAAATTTGTAAGACGTTTTCAAAGAGAAGCGTTATCTGCAAGTAGTTTGACACACCCCAATATTGTAGAAGTATATGATGTTGGCGAAGATAATGGACAATACTACATAGTAATGGAATACGTAGAAGGAAAACATTTAAAGAATTTGCTTAAAAAACGTGGAAAACTTACCATCAGTGAAGTGATTGATATCATGTTACAAATTACCGATGGTATGAGTGTCGCGCATGACTCTTATATTATCCACCGCGATATTAAACCTCAAAACATTATGATTTTAGAAAATGGTTTAGTGAAAATCATGGATTTTGGAATTGCAATGGCAATGAACTCTACTCAGTTAACCCAAACAAATTCCGTGATGGGAAGTGTTCATTATATTCCACCTGAGCAAGCAAATGGAAAAGGGTCTACTTTACAAAGTGATATTTATTCCATGGGAATTGTGATGTATGAACTTTTAACCGGTTCCTTACCATATAAAGGCGACAATGCAGTCGAGATTGCATTAAAACACTTAAAAGAACCACTTCCAAGCATTCGGGATGAACTTCCAAACATTCCTCAAAGTATTGAAAATATCATTATTAAAGCAACGGCTAAGAACCCAAAGAATCGTTATACCGATGCAAGAGAAATGCATAACGATTTACTCACTTGCTTAGATGAGGATCGTAAAAATGAACCAAAGATTGTATTACCTTATCCAGAAGTTCTTGAAGATATGAAAAAAGCACCAAAAAAGGTAGTTACAGAAGAGAAAAAAGAAAGTGTGGATAAGAAAATGGCAAAGAAAGAAGTGAAAGAAGACACAGATGTACTCGCAAAACAAATTACAAAAAAAGATTTAAAAAAGTCTAATAGCAAATTATTAATTATACTTGCAAGTATCTTTACTATCCTTGTGGTTATCATAACCGTTGGTTTTGCTTTAATTCCAGCACTTACGAAAACAAAGAAAATTTCTATTCCAGATGTCACAGGTTACTCTGTAGAAGATGCGATTAAAACTTTACAAGATGCCGGATTTACCGTAGCAACCGAACAAGAGCATATCGCGTCTGACGATGTGCCATTCGGAAAAGTTGCCAAAACTGCACCTCTTGCTTATACAATCAGAACGACTGGTACTGAAATTACTTTATGGATTAGTGAAGGAGATACGAAAATTACATTAGATGACTTTAAAGGTAAAAATTATTTAGAAATAAAAGGACAATTAGAAGCTAAGAACGTCCATGTCATTGTGGAAAAACGAGATTCTAAAGATAAAGATGTAGAAGAAAATATTATTTTAGATCAAAGTCCGAAAGCTGGAGAAAAAGTCACGAAAGGAGATTATGTCACTTTATATATTCCAAATGTAGACAAATATCCAAATTTTGCAAATGGACATTATACATTTGAAGATGTGGAAGAGTACTTAAAGAAATATAATGTTACTATTAATAAAATCGAACAAGTAAGTAATAAAACACCAGGTCTTGTCATCGGGCAAAGTAGAGCAGAAGGAACTCAAATAGTAAGTGGAACAAGTATTACAATTACAGTTGCTAAAAAAGGAGACTCTACTGAGGAAGACCCAGAAGACGAAGAAACATGTGATGGCTTATGTTAGAGGGTATCATTGTTAAAAATATAAGCAATTCTTATACAGTCCTTTGTAATAAAACAAAGTATGTCTGTACTCCAAGGGGGTTATTTCGAAAACAAAAAATAACTCCTTTTGTTGGAGATAAAGTGAGAATTGATGAAAAAACTTCTTCAATTGTTGAAATTCTGCCAAGAAAAAATGAACTTCTAAGACCAAGAGTTGTAAATGTAGATGTAGCTCTTATAGTGACCTCTTTAGTAGAACCTGATTTAAGTACCCTTTTATTAGATAAAGAAATTGCAAGTATTCTTCTTGCCAATGTGAAACCAGTCATTTGTTTTACCAAATTAGATTTAGCAAGTAAACAAATTTTAAAAGAATATCAAATACTTAAAAAGTACTATGAAAGTATTGATGTACCTGTTTTTGATAATGAACATTTAAAACCGCTTATTTCCTATTTAAAACATTCTTTTGTAGTTTTAACAGGGCAAAGTGGAGCAGGGAAAAGTACTCTGTTAAATCGAATGGATAAGAATTTGAATATAGAAACAAAAGCCATATCAGAAGCTTTAAATCGTGGAAAACATACGACAAGACACACAGAAATCTATGAAATTCAAGATATTTATTTTTGTGATACACCAGGTTTTTCAAGTTTAAGCTTTGATAAGTATTCTTTAGAAGAAATCAAAACAAGTTTTACAGAGTTTAACGAGTATCCTTGTAAGTTTCGAGACTGTAGTCATCAAAAAGAAATCGGCTGTGGAGTAAAACAAGCCGTGGAAGATGGAAATATTCTACCATCACGATATGAAAATTATCAAAAAATAGTATTGGAGAGAAAAAAATGAAAGTAGCCGTGTCATATTTAAAAAGTATTTATGAAAAAAAAGAAACGATTCAAAAAATTAATGAATCTTCGGCAGATTATATCCATGTCGATTTAATTGATGGTATTTTTTGTGGAGAAAGAAATTATGAAATTCAAGAAATCATGGAAGATTTACAAGATGTCACAAAGCCTATCGATATTCATTTAATGGTGAATGATCCAAAAGAAGAAATTGAATGCTTAGCTAAATTAAAACCAAGTTGTATTACGATTCCTGTTGAAATACCGAATGTAAATGAGTTTATAACTCTTATCAAATCTTATTCTATTCCAGTCGGTTTATCTATTAACCCTGAAACATCGATTGAAAAGATTCTACCTTTTTTAAGTAATATTGATGTTGTTCTAGTGATGACGGTTCATCCAGGAAAAGGCGGACAGGAATTTATGGAAAGTGTAATTCCTAAATTACAAGAAATATATAATTTAAAAAAGAATTTTGAAATTTCCATTGATGGGGGCATTAACGATCAAACAGTGTCTTTGGTTAGTCCTTATGCCGATCGAGTGGTAAGTGGTTCATTTGTTTGTATGCAAGAAGATTTTGAAAGTCAAATAGGAAAATTAAAAAAATGATGCCAAATGAGAAGATCATAGTAATTGATAAATATGAATTTGAATATATCGGTAAATTAGTCGAAAGAAAAAGAACAGAAGAACAAACTAAAAAATATAAGGAAAAAGTAATTGAGTATAGAAAGAGCGGAAAATATAAAGAACTGGTAAGGTCGTTACAACGTTGTAATTATAATACAGAGAATGCAGAAAACATAGAATTTTGTGAATTTGAATTAGAAAATTTTTCTAATACTTTAGCAAATCTTTCAGGAGTATATTTATGGGTATTTAATCATAAGCCTATATATGTAGGTGAAACTATTGATATGAGAAAAAGATTTAATACTGGTTATGGTCATATCTCGCCAAGAAACATTTTTAAAGGTGGTCAAAGCACAAATTGCCGAATGAATCAAATTGCTATGAAATTATTTAAGCAAGGACAAGAAATTCATATTTATTTTAAAAAAGCAAATAAACTGGATAGAGAAAAAATTGAAAAAAATATACTTGATTATAATATACAACATCAAAAATATCATTTATGCAATTATCAAAACAATAAAACAAGTTACAAGAATAATGAAAGAGAAAAAATAAAAATGTCAACTTTTATGTAAAGTTGATTTTTTTTGTAATTTTTAAAATCTTTTCTCTTTACTTTTTTTAGGACTTTTAGTAATATAGTGGTAGAACAGTGGTGAAATGTGGAAGAAAGTGGGGGATAAAATATGTTCATGGGTGAATACCATCATAACATTGATGAAAAGGGACGTATCGTTATCCCAACAAAGTTTCGTGAAGTTTTGCAAGATGAATTCATTATTGCAAAAGGTCTTGAAAAATGTTTATACATCTATTCTATGAAAGATTGGCAAAATCTTGTGGAAAAATTAAATACTCTACCTTTTACCAAAAAAGATGCTAGAACTTTTATAAGAAGTTTCTTCTCTGGTGCTACTGTTTGCGAGTTTGACCGTCAAGGAAGAACTTGTATTACCTCCCCACTCGTTCATCACGCCGGTTTAACGAAAGAATGCGTTGTAATCGGCGCGAATGATCGAATTGAAATATGGGATAAGGATGAGTGGGAAAAATTCTTAACCACGAACGAAGAACAACTTAGTGATATCGCTGAGAATCTATTTATGGAAGTGAACGAATGAAACATTATACAGTCTTAAAAAAAGAATCCATAGAAGGATTAAATATCAAAAGTGATGGAATCTATGTCGATGCTACACTTGGATATGCTGGCGATGCTAGTGAAATATTAAAAAGAATAAAAAGGGGAAAATTATTCGCCTTCGATCGTGATGAAACAGCAGTTTGTTACTCAAAAGAAGTTTTAAGTGAGATTGGGGATAACTTTGAAATTTTTTCAACTAGATATTCCAATATGAAGAAATGCTTAGAAAGTGTCGGAGTAACAAAAGTGGATGGTATCTTATTTGATTTGGGGGTTTCCTCTCCACAGCTAGATGAGGAACGCGGGTTTTCTTTTATGAGAGAAGAAGCCTTGGACATGCGTATGGATAAGCGTGATAATAAAACTGCTTATGACGTTGTAAATACGTACTCAGTGGAAGACTTAAAACGAATCTTTTATACATATGGAGAAGAAAAGAAAAGCGCGTTTATCGCGAGTAAAATTGTGAGTGCAAGAAAAGAAAAACCAATCAAAACAACTTTAGAACTTGTGGATATCATAAAGAATGCTGTCGGAGCAAATTATTTCTTTAAAAATCATCCAGAAAGAAATATCTTTCAAGCCATCCGTATCGAAGTGAATGAAGAATTAAAAGATTTAGAAAGTGTCTTACCTGATGCGATAGACTTACTAAATCCTGGTGGAAGACTTGTGGTTGTTACTTTTCATTCTCTAGAAGATCGAATTGTAAAAAAAGTCTTTAGGGAGTACAGTGAAGTAAACCCTATAGTAAAAGGACTTCCAGAAATTCCAAAAGAATACTTACCAAAAGTTAAATTAGTGAATAAAAAACCAATTCTTCCAAGTGAAGAAGAGTTAAAGATGAATAGTCGAAGCAAAAGTGCTAAATTAAGAATCATAGAAAGGATAGAGAATTCATGAAAAAAAGGTATTATCGTTATTTAAGAGGAGAAAAAATGTTATTTGTTTTAATTGGAATCGCGTTGTTTTTGTTTCCTGTTTCCATTGTATTTACAAAAGCCGTTTTATCAGAAACCAATATTACTTTAGAGCAAATGCGTAGTAAAATTAGTGAACAAGAAGGCATTAATGAATCTTTATCCATGCAGGTCGATGAGCTTGCTTCCCTAGATAAAATTCAAGAAGTTGCAAAAGCAAAAGGAATGACTTATAATAATAACAACATTAAAAATATTAACGAATAGGAGAGTCTATGAAAAAATCCAAAGTTAGAATGAGAAAGGCAAATTTGAATGTAAAACTAACGATGCTCATTGTTGGGTTTTTTTTCGTTTTGATTATTTTAAAATTATCTTATGTCGTATTAAGTAGTAAAGTAGATGGAATCGATTTAACGGAGTTTGCAAATAATAGAAATACGGTCAAAGAAACGCTTTACGCATCTCGGGGAGTGATTTATGATCATGACGGAAAGCCTCTTGCTAAAAACGCAAATTCCTATAAAATCATTGCTATGTTAAGTCCATCAAGAACGACAGATGAAAGATACCCTCAGCATGTGATTGATAAAGAGGGGACTGCCGAAGCTATGTGTAACATTTTAGCTGAGACAGAGGAAGGAAAGAAACAATGTCAAAGTGATTTAATCGGATATTTTAGTCAAGATTTATATCAAGCCGAGCTAGGTGTTTGGGGAAGAGTGAGTGAAGATAAAAAAATGGAAATTCAAAACTTAGATTTACCGGGAATTACTTTTGAAACACTAGCAAAAAAAAGACAATACATTAATTCTTCTTGGGCCTCTTATATTTTGGGTTATGCAAGAAGTAATGACGAAGGTGAAATTGTGGGAGAAATGGGTATCGAATCCTATTTTGACAAAGAACTAAAAGGAAAGAATGGCTATACGGAGTATCAACAAGATGCGTATGGATACAGAATGCCAACAAGTGAGGTTTATGAAGAAGAAGCAGTTTCGGGAAGTGACGTTTACTTAACCATCAATACCGATGTTCAAAATATCCTTGAAAATGCGGTGGCTAATTTCTCTAAAGATACTTCTTTATCTTGGGTAACATTTACAGTTATGAATGCGAAGACCGGTGAGATTTTAGGAAGTGCCTCTAATCCGAACTTTAATCCAAATACTTTGGAAAACTTAAATAATTATCTCAATCCTTTAGTCGGATATCAATACGAACCAGGAAGTACCATGAAAATATTTTCTTGGCTTGCTTCATTAGAAAATGGAATTTATGATGGCAGTGAGTTATATCAATCAGGAACAGCCGTTTTAAGTGATGGTTCAACGAAAATTAAAGACTTTAATGCCGTTGGTTGGGGAAAAATTTCTTATGATTTAGGCTTTGCTTATTCATCTAATGTTGCCGCGACCAATTTAGCTTTAAAACTTGGAACCGCGAAGCTTACCGATTTCTATAATAAAATGGGGTTTGGTTCGAAAACAAAAATCACTTTGCCTGGCGAAGAAGAAGGCCTTATTAATTTTCAGTATGAATCGGAACTTGCGAATGCTTCCTTTGGACAAGGGGTTTTGGTAACACCTGTTCAAATGCTTCAAGCCATGACAATATTTGCCAATGACGGTGTGATGGTAAGACCTCATATCGTTTCAAAAATCGTGGATGCAAATGGAAATGTCACAAAAACGGAAAGAGAAGAGATAGGGCGTGTGGTATCATCTGAATCTATAAGTAAAATGAAACAACTTATGTATGACGTGGTTTATAATGGATTCAGTTATAATAAACTTTATGCTCCAAGCAATGTAAAAATAGGTGGAAAAACAGGTACTGCTCAGATTGCTTCACCAAATGGAGGATATTTAACTGGAGCTTATGATTACATTCGTTCCTTTATTGGCTTTTTCCCTTATGATGATCCTGAATACGTATTTTATTTTGCAACCGAAAAATATGTCGGAGATAGTAACAATATTGCAACAACGGTTGCAAGTAGTATCAAAGATATTGCAAATATGGTGGAAGCTACCGAAGAAGAAAATGATGTCGATGAAAGTAAGATTGTGACTATAGAACAACTTGTTTCTTCTAATGTTACGGAAGTACAAGAAAAATTAAAAAAATTAGGATTAAATCCCATTGTTTTAGGAAATGGCAAATATGTGGTAAGTGAGTATCCGAAAGAAAAAACGAGAGTCATTGTTGGTTCTAAAGTTTTCTTAAAAACCAATGGGACTGAATTTAAGATGGTGGACATGACAGGTTGGAGTACCAATGAAGCAATTCGTTTTTGTGATATAGTTGGCCTTTCTTATACTTTAAATGGCTATGGAACCGTGAAGTCTTTTAGTATTCCAAAAGATACCATGATTACAAAAGACATGAATTTAGAAATCACTTTAGAACCTTAATTTTTTAGATTGTATTTCGATTGAGATAATGGTAAAATTTGTTATAGAAAGTGTGATGTATATGATTTTACAAGAAAAAGAAATTTTAAAAAGAATGAAAAAAAGCGCGGCAACTTCTTTTGTCGGGGCATTTCTTATTATCGTTTTTGCTGTTGTATTATTTCGAAATCCAGAGAACTTTTTATCCGTTGCGATTTCTATTTTTGGCTATCTTGCCATTGCTTTAGGAGTGATTTCTGTTTTTCTTTATTTTTGTGTTCCAGAAAGTGACCGCATCTATAATAAAAGACTTATGACAGGTATTGTTCTTCTTGCCTTTGGATTTGTATCATTCTTTGAAAATCAATTACTCAGAAATATGATTACTATTTTACTAGGAGGGTATTTACTTATCTTAAATGCTCAAAGAATAGAACTCGCAATGATGGTGAAAAATAAAAAAAGTTTTGTTTGGATCATTCTTTTGGTTCTTGCTGGAATAAACATTTTAGCATCAATATTACTTATGATTAATCCTATTCCAAATGTTAATGAGAATGCCTTTGTATCAATTGTTTTAATTGTGATAGAAACTTTGTTTTGTATTCAAAATCTTGTAATTTTATTTGGCATTCGCAACTATGATTCTAAAAAAGACAAGAAAAAAGATACAACGGATTTAGTAGAAAAAGAATAGGAAAATACTTTAGAAAGGGGTACAAATGAAAAAAAATGGTTTTATGGCTACTTCTTTAATTTATTCTTTCTTTCTTGTTTTTTTACTGTTAATGGCCTCTCTCTTAGCCAAAGATGCAAATAATCGTATTTTATTAAATGCGATGGAAGAGAATATTCGAAGTAGTTTAGAAGAAGATAATGAATTTGTTGTAGATAAATTAGAGAGTAAAATCTATATGGAAGGTTCTATAGTTTCTTTTGCTGGGGAGACATGGCAAGTGATTAAAGATAAAGGGGCTTCTATCATATTAATTTTACAAAGAACTTTGACTCGTGGTGAAATTGTGAATGCGCTTGGTTCTAACATTGCCACGACAAACACGGCTTATTATGAAACTGGAACCTGTGATGAAACATCTTGCCAAGTACGTTCCTGTCGAGAGGTGCCAACTTTTAATCCCAATAACCCTCCTATAGGTATTTATGGAAGAGAAAATTGCTATTATGACCCAAGAAATCCAAGTCAATATATTAAAGCTAGCTGGCTGCCAACAACTGCTCAAGTAGAAACTCAAAATTTTGGTCAGAAGATTCCAAGTACGATTGTTATGAATTGGTTTCAGTCTCATTTAGGGCTTCAAAGAGCTTTAGATTTAGGAAAGTTGAATGCCCTTGACTTTGATGATGGATTTCTTCATTATGATGCATCAAGAGAAATTTATGTACGTATACCTTTGCAATCAGAAGTCACCGCGGCAAATAGTAGTAGTTGGACAAGTACTGGGGCACCTTTCCATATTTTAAGTACTATGGGTGCTATAAGAGAAGCTCAAATTCATATTTATGGACCAAACCTGCAACTAGTCACTTCGACAACCAGTGCCTTTATTCGACCTGTAATTGAAGTCAAAGAAGGTTGATTTCATATATAAAAAGTGATAGAATAAAATTAGTGAATGGAGGTTATGAAATTATGCCAGGATGGTTAATTGTTTTAATTGTAATAGGGGTTTTGCTTGTTCTTATAGTGTTATGGGGGATTGGAGTGTATAATAATCTTATTACTTTAAGAAATAGAGTGAAAGATCAATGGAGTCAAATTGATGTTCAATTAAAAAGAAGATTTGATTTAATTCCCAATATCGTAAATACTGTAAAAGGGTATGCAAAACATGAAAAAGAAACTTTAGAAGATATTGTAAAAGCACGTAATAATTATACATCTGCAACTTCACCAAATGAAAAAATGAAAGCAAACAACGAGTTATCTAATGTTTTACCAAGATTATTTGCTTTATCAGAAAGTTATCCTGATTTAAAAGCAAATGAAAACTTTTTAGAATTACAAAAAGAATTACAGGAAACAGAAGATAAAATTGCTTATGCAAGACAATTTTATAATGATGCTGTTTTAAAATATAATAATAAGATTATGATGGTTCCATCAAATATCATCGCAGGGTTGTTCCATTTTGCGAAAGAAGAATTTTTCCAAGCAGATGAATCTGAAAGAGAAAATGTCAAAGTAGAATTTTAAAGCTTACAAGAGTAAGCTTCTTTTTGAGAGTGGTGAAACATGAAAAAATTATTGCTGATTTTTATTTTAATGATTCCATTGACAGTTCATGCGATAAACTATGATGTCGATGATCTTTTTGTGGATGCTAAAATTTTAGAAAATGGCGACATGAAAGTGAAAGAACTGATTGTTTTAACTGGAACTTTTCATGGCTATGAAAGACTTATTAGTTACCGAAATAGTAAACTAAGTTATCATGAACCTGTGTCTTTTTTGAGTGATGCGATTTATAATGGAAGTAATTTAGAAGACGTGATTTTAAAAGCAAAGAAAATGACTGAGATTCCAACCTTTGAAACGTTTGAAGATTTAGATTATACAAACCTCGAAAAAGCATATTACAAAGAAGATGCTGAAGATGGCGAGTTTGTGGAATCGAGTGTGCAAGATGGAAAGTCCTATCGGATGTACTTTGAAGGACAAGAGGAAACCGTTGCATTTTATATAGAATATACCATTCGAGATGTTGTTGTAAAACATGAGGATATCGCGGAAATTTATTGGACATTTATTGGGGATGAATTTGACGATGCGATTCAAAATGTGGAGATTCATGTCTCCTTACCGAAAGAAGACAACCAAGATACATTACGTTTCTGGGCGCATGGAGACTTAAATGGAGAAATTGAAAGGCTCGATAATCGTACCATTGTCGCGACGATTCAAAAGTTAAAGGCAAATTCGCCAGTCGATATTCGTATGACTTTTGATAAAACACTCGTAAATGTCCAAAAAGAAAAAGAAACCAATGAGAGCGCCTTACCTCAAATCTTAGAAATAGAAGAAAAAAGAGCAACAGAAGCCAATGAGACAAGAGAAAGGGCCCAAAGGTTAACTACTATTGTAAAAGCTGTAAGTATCAGTTATATTATTTTAATCATTCTTTGGTGGATTTATGTTTATCTTTTTCATGATCGAGAATATAAAAGTGAATTTCAAAATGAGTACAACAGGGAATTCATTGATCGTTATAACGTAGAAGTTGTGGATGTGCTCATGAATGGAAGAGTCACTGAAAATGCTTTAACCGCGTCTATTTTAAATTTAATTTATAAAAAAAATATAAAAGTGGAAGAAAAAGAAATGACCAAGAAAAAAGAAAATGTAAAATACTATGAATTTACATTATTGAATAAAAACGGACTTAATAATACAGAAGAATCTCTCGTACATTTTCTTTTTGAAAAAGTGGGAAGTGAAGATAAATTTACATCTTTAGATTTAAAAGAATATGCAACATCAACAAAAACATATCAAGGATTTCATAACTCTTACACAAATTGGCGTAACTCAGTCAAAAATGATGCAGATAGACAAAAGTTTTATGAAGAGAATGGATTACCAATTATTACTGGAATTTTCTTATTACTGATTGCTTTATTTATTAATTTCTTTGTATTATTCTTTGAATTGCCATTCCTTTACAGCGGAATTGTCCTTCTTTTAGGTGCATCTTTCTTTATTTATTCGATGTTCATTAAAAAAAGAACCAAAGAAGGAAATGAAGATTATGTAAGATGGAAAGCCATGAAGCGTTTCTTAAAAGATTTTGGAAATTTTGAAGTAAAAGAATTACCAGAAATTGCTTTATGGGAAAGATATTTTGTTTATGCTACAGTCTTCGGAATTGCTGACCAAGTGGAAAAAAGTATGAATGTCAAAATTAAAGAAATGGATTTAAATAATGAAAACTATAATTTCTCATGGATTGATTTTCATATTGCGAACCATATATCGAGTAGTATTCATGAATCTATACAGTTAAATGAGTCTACTTATAATGCTAGAGTTGCCTCAAGTTCTTCTTCAAGCGGAAGTGGATTTGGTGGAGGATTTTCGTCTGGTGGTGGCTTCGGCGGTGGAGGCGGAGGAGGCCATGGATTTTAAATCAAAAAAATAAAACGTAACTACCAAAAAAGTAGTTATTTTTATATGTCAACAGAATGTAAAATAAATCAGAAAAATAGTTAAAAATGTAAACAAAATGTATAATTTTTAATTTTTTTAAAGAAATTTGCATGAAAAAAAAGAAATCGGCACATACCCAGAATATATATATAGGAGGTATTTTAAGTACAGCCTTAGAAGTGAGTGTTGATGTAAATGTCAAAAATTGAATTTAAACCTTTAACAGATGATTCTTTATTTAAAGAAACATTCGGAAGAGAGAGTATATTCTCTTTTTAGAAAGATTCTTAGAAATCTTTTTTGGACTTCCAAAAGATTCTTTACATGGAAAAATAACTGTGAAGATGGAAACGACTTTAGAAAAAACGAAAGATGGAGATAAGAATTGCAGGGGAGATATTTTGATTTATATGGATGATTGTATTATCAATCTAGAGCTCTATTCCACTTTTGATGATGAAGCTTTAAGTAAAGTCATATTTTATGGAGAAAGAATCAGTGGAAGTTTACTTGATGTTGGGGAGAAATATAAGAAAGCCAAGAAATTTGTTAGTATTAATATCATTGATAATGTGAAAGTAAAGGTTCATAAAGAATGGCAAAGTAAGTATCGCTTTCGATATTTAGAACATGAGCTGACTGATAAAATGGAAATTCAATTTTTAAGACTTGACAAAGTGAGAAAGAATGATTATGATGAAGGTGAAAGTGAATTAATCATATTATTAAGATTCATAGGAGCAGAAACGAAAGAAAAAAGAGATGATTATGCAGAAAAGGGAGGAGAATATCTTATGAGTGTAAATTATTTTTTAAATGGATTCATGGATGATGAATTTAGTAATACTATGTTTACAATGGAAAACAAAATTAAAGAAACTGGAATTGCAGAAGGAAAAGAAGAAAGAAATGTAGAAATAGCCAAATCAATGCTAGATAAAAATTATGGTATCCAAGAAATTATAGGACTTACAGGTTTATCAAAAAAGGAACTTAAGAAAATTCAAAAAGAAATGAAAAAATAATACATGATTAAATTCACTTTGCTGTAAAGTAGCCTCATAGACAAGGTTTATAGAATTTGATAAAATAAGAGCAAGAGGTCGTAACTATGACAATAGAATTAAATCAAAAAACAATTCAAGTAGAAATTATTCGAAAGCCAAACAAAAATATCTATATGAGAATGGCTTCTGCTAATGTACTTACTGTCAGTTGTAATCGATTGGTAAGTGAAAAAGAAATAGCAAGATTATTAGAAAAGAATAAAGAGGCTTTAGAAAAAATGCAAGCCAAAAAAGAAAAAGAAGAAACAAAAGATTCTTTCTTTTGGTACTTAGGGAAATGTTATACCAAAGTGTTTGATGGGATGACAAAAGAAGTGACTTTTTTGCAAGATAACGTGATTGCGAAAGATGAGAATACCTTAGAAAAATTTTACAAAAGAGAATGTGTTCGAGTATTCACGGATGAGATGAATCGAATTGTTCCCTATTTTGAGAATATTCCAAAATTCTCTTTAAAAATAAGAAATATGAAAACAAGATGGGGAGTGAATAACATTACCAATAAAACAATTACTTTAAACAGTGAACTTTTAAAAAAAGAATATGATTTAATTGATTATGTAATTATTCATGAACTGTGTCATTTTTATGAAGCCAATCACAGTAGTAGATTTTGGAGACATGTAGAAGAATATTATCCAAAATATAAAGAAGCAAGAAAGAGGTTAAGAGATGTATAAAATAGAATCAATCCAAAACGAAAAAGTAAAAGCTTGGTCGAAACTTAAAGAAAAGAAGACTCGCGATGAAGAAGGACTCTTTTTAGTAGAAGGAGACCATTTGGTTGAAGAAGCATTAAAGTACCATTTAGTAAAAGAAATTCTTACGTTAGATGATGAACCTTATGATGTTCCAACCTATCAAGTTACAAATGAAATTATGAAGAAATTAACCGAACAACAAACTCCACCTCGTGTGATAGGTGTTTGTCAAAAATTAGAGGAACATGAAGTTTCAGGTAGTATTTTAATTTTAGATGGAATTCAAGACCCAGGAAATCTTGGAACTATTTTAAGAAGTGCCGTTGCCTTTGACATGAAAAATATTGTGTTAAGTCCCACTTGTGTCGACCTGTATAATCCGAAAGTCATTCGAAGTACGGAAGGAATTTTCTTTTCTTTAAATATTATTCGTACCGATTTAGTATCTTTTATTAAAAAGCAAAAAATGAGTAATGCAAAATATGTTGTCATGGGAGCTGATATGAATGGGGAGGATGTTGAAAAAATAGATTTCCCAGAACCAGTGATTTTGGTGATTGGAAGTGAAGGACAAGGAATAAGCACCGAGGTACGTGAGTGTATTGATACATTTGTAAGAATTCCTATGACTAATGCTTGTGAATCTTTAAATGCTGCGGTGAGTGCTTCCATTTTGCTGTATGAAAGAAGTAAAAGATGATGAATGAATTTTATTTTGGAAATATCACCATGACTCATGGTATAAAGGGAGAATTAAAATTATATACAGACTTTTCTTTAAAAGAAAAAGTTTTAAAAGTTGGACTACCAATTTACATACGTGGTGAAAAACATGTGATTACTAGTGTTCGTCCTCATAAAGAATACTATTTGGTGACCATTGATGATTTACAAGACATCAATTTAGTAGAAAATTTTAGACATTCCGAAGTTTATATCAAAGAAAGTGACTTACATTTAACAAGTGATGAAGTACTACTCGAAAAATGGGTTGGCTATCTTGTCAAAGAAAATGAAGAAGTACTTGGAAAAATTAGAAATATTCGATATAATAAAGGTGGTATATTACTAGAGGTTCAGAATGCTTCAAAGTTTTATATCCCATATCAAAAAGAATTTATAGAGAGTTCTTCAGATGAATTAAAAGAAGTTTATGTCAAGAATGTAAATGGAGTACTAAATACATTATAAGGTGGGGGTGAGGCCATGAGAATAGATATTTTAACATTGTTTCCAAATATAGTAGAAGGTTTTTTACATGAATCCATTATTAAAAGAGCCATAGAAAAAGGACTTGTAGAAGTAAACATTGTCGATTTTCGTAAGTATTCCACCTTAAATAATCATCAAGTCGATGACACTCCTTATGGTGGAGGAGGAGGCATGGTTTTAAGATGTGAACCTCTTGTCACGGCGATTGAGGATTTAAGAGATGAAGATGCAAAAGTTTTTCTCATGTGTCCTCAAGGAGTGCCTTATAAAGAATCGCATGCGATGGAACTTTCCAAATTAAAACACATAATCTTAGTTTGTGGCCATTATGAAGGTTTTGATGAACGGATACGGGAATTTGTTGATGGAGAAATCTCGATTGGTGACTATGTTTTAACAGGTGGAGAAATTCCAGCTATGGCTGTCTGTGACTCCGTGATTCGTTTACTTCCAGGTGTCATTAAAGAAAACTCTTATGAAAATGATTCTTTCATGAATAACTTACTTGATTATCCAACTTATACAAAACCTCAAGAGTTTCGAGGTTTAAAAGTTCCTGATGTCTTAATTTCTGGAGACCATGTCAAAATTGATGCATGGAGGGAACAAGAACGTCTTTTAAATACTGAAAAAAGAAGAAAGGACTTATTAGGTGAGAAACATGACGGAGTATAAACTAGATAAAAATACCAAAGAAAGAAAACTAGGAAAGAAAAAAATTGTTGTCGAAGGCTTACAAATGAATCCAAAATTTAAAAATCATCAGTCTTTAGTGAATGTCGAAGAAATTATCATTGCAAGTCCTAATTTAAAAGATAAAGTTTTAACAATGCAGTTTAATATAGCTTTTCGAAAAGCTCTTCGTATGGTGATGGATACCGTCGAAGATGGGGGAGACTCTGACATCGGGATTGCTTTAAATGAACTGGATCGGATGAAAAAAATATTGAAAGAGAAATATGAACAAGAGGTTAGTACATCTGAGTTTCATATGATGTGGCAAAAAGTAGAGCTTCTAGAAAGTGATTTAAAAAGAACACTTGTGGAAAGAAGGAGAATGGAAGAACTTTATTTTAAACGCATGATGGAAGAACAAGAATTAGAAGAAGAAAGGGGAAGAGGAAGGTGAAAGTGTTTGACTTTGATAACACGATCTATGATGGAGAGAGTAGCTTTGACTTTGCTCTCTATATAATGAAAAAGAAAAAATCCTTAATTGTACATTTACCAGCTATTTTAAGGATTTTGTTTTTGTATAAAATATGTAAAATGGATATTGATGAATTTACAAAAAGATTAGAAAAATATGCTTCTATTTTTTTAGAAAATCAAGAACTGATTGAAGAATCAGTGGAAGAATTTTGGAATAGTCGTATTGAAAAACTTTATCCCAATATGTTAAAAAAAATAAAAGAAGAAGATGTGATTATTACAACATGTCCTAAGTTTTTAATTGATGGTATCCGTGATGTTTTACATACAGACCATATTTTATCAACGGAATTAGATTTAAAATCAGGACGTATCAAATATTTAAACTTTAGAGAAAATAAAGTGAAAAAATGGAAAGAAATGTATCCCAATGAAAAAGTGGAAGCTTTATATACCGATTCCTATAACGATCAACCTTTGATGGAACTTGCAAAATCTGTTTATATTGTGAATCATGGAATCCCTAAAAAAATAAAATAGAAATGAGGAGTGCTTATGTATGTAGAAGTATTAGTAGAAATTCAAAATAAACATGTAGATCGAACTTTTACATATCAAGTTCCAGAGAGTCTTCAAGAAGAAATCCAAATTGGCAAACGTGTTCTAGTGCCTTTTGGAAAACAAATGTTAGAAGGTTATATTTTAAATGTTTTAGAAAGTACAGAAGTTGATGCCAAAGATATTTTTGAAGTATTAGATGAAGAACCTGTTTTAAATGAGGAAATGTTGGAGTTAGGGAAAAGTTTAAAAGAGCTCACCTTAAGCTCCTTAAGTTCGTGTTATGGAGCTATGTTACCAAAAGCCTTGAAAGCAAAGAAAAAAGTTCAAATCAAAAAGAAAATGGAAAGTTATTTAAAACTTTGTATGAGTTTTGAAAGTGCAAGAGAAGAAGCGATAAATGACTCTCAAAAAAAAGTGATTGACTTGTTTCAAGAAGAACATTTAATTTTTAAGAAGAAAGCAAATCAAGTGAGTGCCTCTGCTGTGAAAACGTTACTCAAGAATCATGTGATAGAAGAAATCGAAGAAGAGGTCTATCGGTACACGATGAAAGAGGTTGAGAGAAAAGCGAAAAAAGTGTTTACGAGAGAGCAAGAAAGTGCCTACGGGAAAATGAAAGAAGGCCTTGGGACTTCGAAAGTTTATCTTTTACATGGGGTGACGGGTTCTGGAAAAACTGAAATTTATTTAGAACTTATTGAAGACGTGATAAGATCTGGAAAGCAAGCTCTTGTTTTAGTACCTGAAATTAGTTTAACACCACAGCTTGTTCATCGTTTTAGTGAAAGATTTACAAGAATTGCAGTGTTACATTCTGGTCTTAGTGACGGGGAACGTTATGATGAATGGCGTAAGATCCTAAAGGGAGAAGCGGATATTGTAATTGGGGCTAGAAGTGCGATCTTTGCCCCCTTAACCAATATCGGAATTATTATTTTTGATGAAGAACATTCCGATTCCTATAAACAAGAAAACAATCCGAAGTATCATGCTCTTGATATTGCTAAAATAAGAAGTGAAACACACACTTGCCCGATCGTTCTTGGAAGTGCTACCCCAACATTAGATACGATGGCACGAGCAATGAAACATGTTTATGAGTATGTCCCATTACTTCAGAGAGCGAATGGGAAACTTATGCCTACTGTGACTATCGTGGACATGGAAGAAGAAACGAAAGCTCGTCATCCGATTCTAAGCCGTGAATTAGAATGTAAGATGATTGAAAAATTAAATAAAAATGAACAAGTTTTACTTTTACTCAATCGAAGAGGACACTCGACCACCATTACCTGTTCGAACTGTGGATTTACTTATCGTTGTCCAAACTGTGATATCGCTCTTACTTATCATAAAAGTTCCAACCAACTTCGTTGTCATTACTGTGGATATACCAAATTTAAAAGTGATGTTTGTCCCGAATGCCATGAAGAAGGTTTGAGTTACTATGGCCTTGGAACGGAAAAACTAGAAGATTATTTAGAAGAAGTGTTTCCAAGAGCAAGAGTCATTCGAATGGATCGGGATAGTACCACCAAAAAGGGTGCTTATGAGCAAATTATTGAAGACTTTGGATCCCATAAATATGATATTTTATTAGGAACTCAAATGATTAGCAAAGGACTTGACTTTGAACATGTGACCTTAGTAGGAATTTTAAATGCGGATCAATCCCTTAATATTCCTGACTATCGAAGCAATGAAAAAACATTTGATTTACTGTGTCAAGCAAGTGGTCGTTCGGGAAGAAGTGAAACTTCAGGTGAAGTCATTATTCAAACCTTTTATCCTGAACATTACATTTTAAAATGTGTACAGAATCATAATTATTTAGATTTTTATAAATATGAAATGAATATTCGAAAAGCTTTGAAGTATCCACCCTTTTACTATTTAGTCACGATTCTTGTGAAAAGTAAAAACTATGAAAGTGCAAGTCGTGAATCTCGTAAAGTAAAAGATTATTTAACGAAACACTTAGAGGAAACGAGTATTATTCTAGGACCAGCAACAGCATCTCAGTTTTTACTCAATAAGATTTATCATTTTGAGATTACGATTAAATATAAGTATGATAAACATTTAAAAGAAACTTTAAAAGAACTAGATGAACTTTATTTAACAAATAAAGAAGTTTCTTTGGATATTGATTTTCACTAGAAAAAGAATTAGAATAAATGAAGAACGGAAGTGATTATATGAGCCCATGTATGAAAATACAAGAATGGAATAAAAAAATTGAAGATGAATTACAAGTTGCCATTGATGAAAAATATAAAAATATAAGAATAAAAAGAGACAAAGAGAATAATTATCCCAAACTTTTTGATTTCAAGCGAAAAACAGAACAATCCAAAGAAATTGATTATACTGCTAAAATAGGAGAGTTAAATGCGAGAAAAATTTCAGGTTTTCCTAAATATCAAAGAGCTATGGATACGTTTCAAAATTTAAAAGATATTTTTTTATCTCAAAAAGAATACTATCGATTATTACATATTTATGAATTAAAAAATATGGTAGATCAAAGTGTCGAAATTTTATATCAAAAAGAGATGGAAGAATTAACGGAAAAAGAATTTGCTCTTATCATCACAGCATTTCGTAAGTTTGATTATGAAGTATCTATGTTTAGTTGGATTTTTCCAAATCGACCAAAAATAAAAATGCAAGAAGAGTTTTTAACAAGTGAGCATATGGCTCTCATTGAAAACTATCATAATTTAGAAGATATTTTTTTGGAATGTGCAAATAAAAGACAAACTTATAGTACTTATGAATTCTTAGCAACAATTCTGTATACATTTAAGAATATACATAGCAGTCAAGAGAATGAGGAAGATAAAGAGTTAGAAAAAAATCCTGAATATTTAGTGGGAAGAGATATTATCAATGCCTTATATTTTGATCGTGAAACTTTAGAACAAGTAAGAGCTGATTTAATAAAAGAATTAAAAGATCTTTCTGTTTGGAATCGAGAAAACAAATCTCAACATGATGAAAAAATGCAAGCTTTACAAAATATTGATGAATATCTTTTATGTAAAAAGAAATAGAAAGAGGAAAAAATGATGAAACCAAGAATTGTCTTTATGGGAACTCCAGATTTTGCAGTTCCTGTATTAGAAGCATTAATTCAAAACTATCATGTTGTTTTAGTGGTATCTCAACCAGATAAACCGGTGGGAAGAAAGCAAATTCTTACTCCAACGCCAATCAAAGAAGTCGCTTTAAAACATCATATTCCAGTCCATCAACCAGAGAAAATTAAACTGGACTATGCTCCGATTGAAGAAGTGAGTCCTGACCTTATCATTACATGCGCATATGGGCAAATTATTCCTGAAAGTATTTTAAATATTCCAACCATTGGCTCTTTTAACGTGCATGCATCTCTACTTCCCAAATACCGAGGAGGGGCTCCCATTCATCATGCATTAATCAATGGGGAAGAAAAAACAGGTGTTACCATTATGTATATGGATAAGGGAATGGATACGGGAGACATTATTGAAAAAGAAGAGTATCGCATTAAAGAGACTGATAACGTTGGCACTTTACATGAAGAGCTATCTAAAATAGGTAGTCGTCTTTTATTAAAAGTCTTACCAAGTATTATTGCAAGAACAAATCATCGTGAAAAACAAAAAGAAGAAGAAGCTACTTATGCTTATAACATCAAAAGAGAGGAAGAACGAATTGACTTTACGAAAAATGGGAAAGACATTATTAATTTAATTCGGGGTTTAAATCCATGGCCTACTGCAAATATGCTTGTAAACGGCGAAGAATATAAAGTATTAGAAGCAACCTTTACTCCAAAAGAAAAGGTAAGAATTAACGAAGTTGTAGAAATCACAAAAGATGCGATTGGCATTGGCTGTGTAGATGGAATCATCTTTGTCACCAAATTAAAACCATTTGGCAAAAAAGAACTTTTGACGAAAGATTATTTAAATGGTATAAAAAAAGAAAATATCTTAGAATGGAAAATAAACTAAAGTATTTTCTTTTTATTTAACTCTAATAAAGACATATCAGAGATTTCCATAGATGAAGCATAAGATTTTAATTTTTGATACATTTTAGTTGCCTGAACTTCATTTTGCTCTTTTAAATAAAGGGCATAAAGATGACGGTATGATTCGATAATATAACAAGTTTCTTCTGTTGTTTTGGTAAGGGTTTTATCTGATTCAAG
>CANPXO010000002.1 GCA_947586205.1 uncultured Bacilli bacterium | reverse complement strand
TCTTTTTAATTTGTTCACTATACTAAACAAAATTGTTAAAATTTGCATTTTTGTTTAGTTGGTAAACTTTTTGACAACAAAAAAAGTACTGAAATTTCTCTCAGTACTTCTAAGTCATAACTTAATTATTCAATGATTTCAGATACAACTCCAGCACCAACTGTACGTCCACCCTCACGGATAGAGAACTTAGTACCGTTTTCTAATGCAACTGGTGCGATTAGATCAACAGTCATATCAACATTGTCACCTGGCATAACCATTTCAACACCATCAGGTAACTCGATAACACCAGTTACGTCTGTAGTACGGAAATAGAATTGAGGTCTGTAATTTGAGAAGAATGGAGTATGACGTCCGCCTTCTTCTTTCGTTAATACGTATACGCTTGCTTTGAATTTGTGATGTGGTGTAACACTTCCTGGTTTAGCAAGAACTTGTCCACGTTCTACTTCTTCACGAGCAATACCACGTAATAGAACACCTGCATTGTCACCAGCTTGAGCAAAGTCTAGTGATTTACGGAACATTTCAATACCTGTAACAACAGTTTTCTTTGTGTCTCTTAGACCAACGATTTCAACTTCGTCGTTAAGGTTTAATTTTCCACGTTCTACACGGCCTGTAACAACAGTACCACGTCCAGAAATTGTGAAAACGTCTTCAATACTCATTAAGAATGGTTTGTCAGTTTCACGTTGTGGAGATGGAATGTATTCGTCAACTGCTTTCATTAAGTCACGAATAGATTGTTCAGCATCAGGGTCTCCTTCAAGAGCCTTTAATGCAGATCCACGAATGATAGGACAATCTGAATCAAAATCATATTCTCCTAATAATTCACGAATTTCCATTTCTACTAAGTCAAGTAGTTCTGGGTCATCTACTTGGTCACATTTGTTCATGTAAACAACGATTTTAGGAACTCCAACTTGACGAGATAATAGGATATGCTCTCTTGTTTGAGGCATAGGGCCATCTGCAGCAGATACTACAAGGATAGCTCCATCCATTTGAGCAGCACCTGTAATCATGTTTTTAACATAATCGGCATGTCCTGGACAGTCAACGTGAGCATAGTGACGTTTTTCAGTCTCATACTCAACGTGAGCAGTATTGATTGTAATACCTCTTTCTCTTTCTTCTGGAGCTTTGTCGATATCTTCATATGCAACATAGTGTCCAAATAATTTTGTAATTGCAGCTGTTAATGTGGTTTTACCATGGTCTACGTGTCCAATGGTACCAATATTAACGTGTTCTTTTGAACGGTCAAATTTTTCTTTTGCCATTTTGTTTTTTTCTCCTTTCACTTATTCTATTTTATCTAATGCTTGAAATAAATTCAAGTATTATTTTTAATTAACGCTGTTTTTCTTAATAATTTCTTCAGCGATTGATTTTGGAACTTCTTCATAGTGGTCTAATTCCATTACGAAGTTTCCACGACCTTGTGTATTAGAACGTAAAGTCGTTGCATAACCAAACATTTCTGCAAGTGGAACCATAGCTGTGATTTGTAAGGCATTTCCACGAGATTCTTGTCCAAGTGGACGTCCACGACGACTTGTTAAGTCTCCCATAACATTACCCATATATTCATCTGGTACAGTTACACTTACCTTCATTATTGGTTCAAGTAATACTGGATTACATTTATTTTTAGCTTCTTTCAAAGCCATAGATGCAGCAATTTTGAATGCCATTTCTGATGAGTCTACATCATGGTAAGAACCATCAAATAATGTAGCTTTAACATCTACCATTGGGTATCCGGC
Source organism: uncultured Bacilli bacterium (assembly GCA_947586205.1). Classification (GTDB taxonomy): domain Bacteria; phylum Bacillota_I; class Bacilli_A; order RF39; family UBA660; genus Ventrenecus. Next base: position 63,042 of record CANPXO010000002.1, on the reverse strand, counting down.
TAAAATACCACCAGCCATAGCTTCTTGTAATCCTTTATCTGTTACTGGAATGTATTCACGAGGAACAACTCCACCAACGATTGCATCCACGAATTCATATCCTTTTTCAGGATTTGGTTCAAAACGAACCCAAACATGTCCATATTGTCCACGTCCACCAGATTGTTTAATGTATTTACCTTCACATTCACCCATTTGTTTAATGGTTTCACGATATGCAACTTGAGGTCTACCAATGTTGGCTTCGACATTAAATTCATCTTTCATACGACGTACTAAAACTTCTAGATGTAATTCTCCCATACCACTGATAACCGTTTGTCCAGTTTCTGGGTCTGTTTTATACTTAAATGTTGGGTCTTCTTCTGCTAATTTTTGTAAAGCAATTCCTAACTTTTCTTGGTCTGCTTTTGATTTTGGTTCAATAGCCTCATCAATAACAGGTAAAGGGAATTCCATACCTTTCATGATAACAGGATTTTTTTCATCACATAATGTATCTGCTGTTGTTGTATTTTTAAGTCCTACTGCTGCAGCAATCTCACCACAGTAAACTTCAGAAATTTCTGTACGATTATTGGCATGCATTTGTAAGATACGTCCAATTCTTTCTTTTTCACCCTTTGTACTATTAAGTACATAAGAGCCACTTGCTAAATGTCCTGAATAGACACGGAAGAAAGCTAAACGTCCTACAAAAGGGTCTGTCATAATTTTGAATGCTAATGCTGTGAATGGTTCTGAATCACTTGGATGACGGAAGACGTCTTCTCCTGTCTTTGGATCAAAACATTCAATAGCTTCGATATCTGTTGGAGCTGGCATGTAATCAATAACAGCATCTAATAATAATTTGATACCTTTATTTGATAAAGCATCTCCACAAAGTACTGGGAAGAATTTTACTGCAAGAGTTCCTTTACGGATTGCACTCTTAATTTCTTCAATACTTAATTCTTCACCATTTAAATATTTTTCCATTAAAGCATCATCAAATTCAACAACAGATTCAATTAAATCTGCTCTTTTTTCTTCAGCGATTGCTTTTAAATCTTCTGGAATTTCAATTTCAGTAGCATTTTCTTCTTCTTTACCATCATAATGATAAGCTTTCATAGTTACTAAATCGATAACTCCATTAAATTCATTTTCAGCTCCAATAGGCCATTCAATAGGTTTGGCATTTGCACCTAATCTTTTAGAAATGGTCTCAAGACTATATGCAAAATCTGCTCCTAACTTAGCCATTTTGTTACACATAATAAGTCTTGGAACTTTGAATTCATCTGCTTGTCTCCAAACTGTTTCTGTTTGAGGTTCTACTCCAGCTTGAGCATCTAGAAGGGCAACTGCACCATCTAATACTCTTAATGATCTTGAAACTTCTACGGTGAAGTCTACGTGACCTGGGGTATCAATAATATTTAATCGATATCCTTTCCAATGAGCTGTAGTTGCAGCTGAAGTAATCGTGATACCTCTTTCTTTTTCTTGTTCCATCCAGTCCATTTGAGAAGCTCCATCATGAGTCTCTCCAATTTTATGAATTTTTCCTGTATGGAATAGAATTCTTTCTGTTGTAGTTGTTTTTCCGGCATCAATATGAGCCATAATTCCTATGTTTCTAATTTTATCAATTGTAACATCTCTTGCCATATTTTTGCCCTCCTACCATCTGTAATGTGCGAAAGCCTTATTTGCTTCTGCCATTTTGTGAGTATCCTCACGTTTTTTAACTGCTCCACCTGTACCGTTAGCAGCATCTATAATTTCATTAGCTAACTTTGTAGCCATACCTTTTCCACTTCTTGTTTTTGCATAATTTACAAGCCATCTTAAAGCAAGTGTTTGACTTCTCTCATCGCTTACTTCAATTGGAACTTGATAGTTACTTCCACCAACACGACGTGATTTTACTTCAAGTGCTGGCTTAATATTCTCTAGTGCTTCTGTATAAACTTCAATTGCAGGACGTCCTGTTTTTTTGTTTACGATATCAAAAGCTTCATAAAGAATTTTTTGAGCTGTTCCTTTTTTACCATCTAACATAATTTGATTCATAAGTTTAGTAACAACTTTGGAATTATATATCGCATCTGGTAAAACGTCTCTTTTTTCTGCTCTTCTTTTACGCATACTTTTTTCCTCCTTCTATTATTTTTTTGGTTTTTTAGCACCGTATTTACTACGTCCTTGCATACGTTTTGCAACACCTTGAGTATCAAGTGTTCCACGAACAATGTGATAACGTACACCGATTAAGTCTTTCACACGTCCTCCACGAACTAATACTACGCTGTGCTCTTGTAAGTTGTGTCCTTCTCCTGGAATATAAGTATCGACTTCTCTTCCATTTGATAATCTTACACGGGCATATTTACGTAATGCTGAGTTCGGTTTTTTTGGTGTTTTTGTTCCTACACGAGTACAAACTCCACGTTTTTGAGGACTATATGTATTGGTTTGTTTTCTTTCAATTGTATTGTATCCTACGTTCAAAACTGGGCTTTTACTCTTTCTTGTTTTTTTACTTCTACCTTTTTTAACAAGTTGATTAATTGTAGCCATATTTTCTCCTTTCTCATTTACACACATCCTGGTGTATCAAACATTTCTTTAAATAAGGTTTCACCGAAGTAAAACCTTGATTTAAAAATCAATGATATCTTATCATTTCATTATATGCTTGTCAAGTACAAATTTGATGTAGTTTAAAATGATTGACGTTTAAAAATAAGGGTTTATCCTAAAATAGACCCCATACAAAAATGATTTAACATTTTTTCCTTGCATAAATAATGTGTCACAAAATTATATTTATGTCAAACTACCCTTCACCAGCGTACAAATCTAGTATACTTTTAAACTTATTAAGATTCATCAGACACCGTCTGATGAATTAAACTGTATCTTACTTATTTATAGAAATATAGAAAATCTAAAACAGATACATTTTCGATATACCTTTCTTATATTTCCACGAAAATATGTCTTTTTCAGTGTTATGGTTTTAAAGCTGTGATAGGTAAAATATAAATTCCTGTTTCTGGGTCTTTCACTACATCTTTCCATAAACCACATATAATACACATGAATGTTGGCTCTTTTTTGACTTCTTTAGAGAATCTCAAAAGATTTTGTTTGGCACTTTCAATTTCATTTGGTCCTAATTTAATTTCTATAGCTCCATAGTCTCCACTTGGAAGTTCTACTATGGCATCTACCTCTAATCCATTAGAATCACGATAGTGATATAGTTTTCCTTCTAGATATTCTATGTATATTCTTAAATCTCTTTCTACTAAAGCTTCAAAGAAAAGTCCAAATGTTTTTATATCATTCATAAGCTTTTCAGGATTAATATCTAATGCGGCGCAGGCTAAAGAAGGGTCAGTAAAGTGTCTTTTTTGAGATTTTCCCACTACCGATTTGCTTCTTAAATTTAAACTATAAGCTTCTTGGTTTTCAATTAAATTTAATTTTTGCAAAACGTTTAGATAATCAGCAATCGTATTTCTTGATAACTGATAATTTTTATCTGTAGTATAATCTTCAATATCTGATATTAATGTGGCATTACTCACTACTGTGCTTTCATTACGCGCTAATGATTTTATAAGCATTTCCATTTTCATTCGGTCTCTTTTTATTCCATCTTTATCTATATCAAAATCTAATACGGCCTTTAAATAACTTTTTGGCATTCTATAAACTAGATGATCTTCTGTATCTTTGTTTTCTGGCCATCCACCTCTTACAATTAGGACCGCTAATTTTTCGAATGATGTTTTTTTAGTTGATTTATTTTTTTGAGTTCCATCAAATAAAGCTTGAAGGGAAGCTTCACCCATAGAATCTTGAGATTCATATAGACTCATAGAGTACATTTTTATTCGATTTATTCTTCCAGCACCAGAATGATGTATTTTATCTTCATCTTCACTTTTTCTTAAAGTCGTAGATTCTGTTAAAATATATTTTCCTTTTTTTGTATCTTCATCACATTTATGTCTTACTGCATCCCATATTTCTGGAACTTCTCCCCATTCATCTATTAATTCTGGTGGTTCTTCATTTAATATTAAGGAGACATCCATTTTTGCTTTTTCGCGTTTATCAAAATTTTCTGTACTATCGTCTAAATATACACCTGAATTTGCATGATTTAACGATGTCCATGTTTTTCCACACCATTTTGGGCCTTCAATAGATATGGCTCCGAACAATTTTAAATCTTCATCAATCAGTTTATCGATTAGTCTTTCTTGATAACCATCTCTTTTTAATGACATATGTTTCACCGTCTTTTCTATGTTGAAATTATATCACATTCTTTTCCGTTGTGCAACTTTAGACAATTTTGTTGTGCAACTTTAGATGATTTTACTGTGCGGTTTTAGACAATTTTGCTGTGCAATTTTAGATTATTGTAAAAATGTATGATACATTCCAGCCTGGTTTTCTGTAGTTAAAGTAGTGCCTTGTCTAGTTAATGTTGCACCTTTTATATTGATTGTTAGCTTTCCATAAATTTCACCGTACTGATAATTAAATATTCCATAAACAAGACTTATTCCAGTTTGTTCTAATCCTTTTATTATTGGATAATTTTCTATTGAACCATTTAACTCTAAAGTTCCTTGATATATTAATATTCCATATGTATTACCAGTAATAGTTGTATTCCCAGATATTACTACGTTGCCAACGTGATCAACATTAGTCTGAATTCCAACTAGCAATGTTGTAGTAATTTTTGAGTCTTTCACTAGTATATTGCCACCATTTCCACCGATTCCATAAGGTGCTCTCATATTTGAATTAATTATTTCTAATTTGCCTGTTTCAGAAGTAAATACTCCACAAACTGTGCTAGAGGATGTATTTTCTAGGTCAACATTTTCTAATTTCATATATGATTGATCATTAGCCCGTATAGTGTGATTACTTGTATTTATTAATTTTAAATTTTCAATTTCTGTATGAGAATTACTATAAGTCATGATTATGCCATTTATTATTCCTTTATCCTCTTTGCTAGATTTTAAATAAAGAATACCTGAATTACTTATAGTTCCATTTTTTGTATGTCCATTTAAATCAATGGTAACTTCTTTTGTTTCTGGGATAGTCATAGTACTTTGTATACTTTCATCATTTAAAAATAATATGTAATTTTTAGTATTATCTATCTTATCAAGTGCATTATTTGATGTATCATAAAATCTACAAGTACTATCTTTTGTGATATTACTTAAATGAATTTCATTATTTTCTTCTTTTGCTGTTATTCCATTATTGCATAATAATATATTCCCTGCTTTTTCTATCTTTAAATCACTAGATGACGTTTGTACTTGATGTTCTGTTTCATTCACTTTTACTTTATAATAATCTCTAAAATATAAATTACATTTTGTTCTTGATGTTTTCATTCCCTTTACCGTAATAGACCAATCTTCTTCATTTAAAGTAGGTATGATAGACTCATCTTTTGATCCTAATTCTCCACAGTAACTTTTTTCTTCATCTAATATATATCCTTCATTTTTTTGAGGCATCTCTTTTTGTATTTTTTCATCTACATAATAAGCAAAGTAAATATCTCCTGGATCTTGCACTATTCCTTTAATCACATTTTGATTTGTTTTTACTTCAAAAATAGCAAACGTTCGATAAAGCATTACTCCACTGACTAGCAAAATACAAGTTATCGTAAATATAATAATTCCAATTTGTTTATTATTTCTTTCTTTAAATTTCTTTAGTTTCATGTTCCCACCTACTCTATTTTCATTATAGACAAATTTTGTCTAAACTTCAATAGTTAATTTTTATCTATGATTAAATATACTTGGTGAGAAACAATGAACCGATTAAAGGAAATGAGAGAAGATAGAGATATTTTACAAAAAGATATTGCCAAAGATTTAGGCATTACTCAACGCAACTACAGTTATTTTGAAACAGGTATGACCGCTTTAACAGAAGATATTTTAAATAAACTAGCTGATTATTATCAAACAAGTATCGATTATATTTTATATCGAACCGATAAAAAAGAAGCTTATCCTAAGTCTCACATTACGAAAGATTAGGTTAAGCTTTTTTATTTTATTAAATCTACTAAATATAGTTCATCTTTAGAGTGTTTTTTTAAACGTTTATATTCTTCTAAATTATTTATTAAATCTTGAATGTTTTTATAATACTCTTTAAAAAACTCATTTGATTTTGTATAATTTATGCCCTTTTGATGAAAATATTTTTTTATATATTTGCTTGGCTGCATTTTTGATTTTTGATAATCTTTTAAAACATTTTCATTTATTATTAATAAGATTTCTAGTTCTGGTTTTGTACAATATTTGATAACATTCTTTTTTGAAACAATTCGTTGCAAATCTTTTGGTATTTTTAATTCATCTTTTTGAGAATCACCAATTCTTAGAATGGTCGTTGGTCCATTGTAATGTTTTAGTTCTGTAATAATCACAGGATGCGTTAACTGTCTTGCATGATATGGTTTTAAACCAATTAAATCACTTCTAGAAAATTTCAATTTATTTTTGTCTAATAATAAACTTATTAAAGCCTCTTCATTCGTACCTTCACACATTATTAAATATTTCATTACTACATTAAATCTTTCTTGAAATTCATCAATGTTTCATAATCTACATTGGTTTCAAAGAAATTTTCATAATATTTATTGCTTTTGGAAAATTCAGGACGAATGTTATAAGTTTCATGCATATTTTCTAATCTTATCTTTTTATCAAATTTGCAAATATAAATATTGTCATTTCTAGTAAATAAATCTAGAAGTTCACAGTAATGAGTTGTAAAAATGAGAGTTGCATTTTTTTTATTTACTGATTTATCTTTATATAAATTAATCAGATTTTCTACTAAAGCTTTGTGAAAGTGATTTTCTATTTCATCTATAATTAAATCATATCCACTTTGTAAAGAAAATACGACATTAGTAAATAAACTTAATCCTTTAGAGGTACCACTAGATAAAACTTCATAAAGTTCTTTGCTATTCACTTCTTTTTCTGTATTGTCTTTATAAATAATAAGATATTTGTTGTCTTCTAAATTTTTGATATTATGAATATGTTCATCTAACATTTTTAAAATGGATTTTACTAAATCGGCCTTTTTATATAACAAATTATAGATTTGATAAGTTTTGGCAAAATTTTTATAGTAATTATCATTGCTTTGGCAATATGTTCCTCTTGTTTGAATCTTTTGGAATATAAAAAATAGATTAGATATGTTATCAGGAAGTTTATATTCACTTTCTACTTCTTTATATGTAGAATCGTCAAAAAGATTTCTTAAAGATTTTTGATATTTTCTTTGAAAAATTTTTTGATTTTCAAAAAAAACAACTCCAGCATTTTCTTCTTTTATTAAATCAGTAACATAATAATATAATTTTTTTTCATGATAAAAGTATACTTTTAAATTTATAGGTTCTTGATAAGCTTTTATCATTTCCATATCAACTTGGAATTCTGAAAACATTTTATAAACTAAATTTAGTAGTTCAACTGTTGTTGTTTTCCCTGAAGCATTTTTTCCTACAATTCCAATTGTATTAAATGTAAATAAATTTTCATCAATTTCTTGTAATTCAAATTCTTTATCCTCTTTTGTCTTATTTGCAGTAGGAATAAAATTAATGGTAAAATTTTTTTCACATAATTTGAAATTATTTGCAATTACTTTTAATAGTTTCATATTTAACCTTATCCTTTCTTTATTATTTTATGTGAAAATTACAAAAAATACATAATTTTTGCTTTTTTTGTAATTTATAAGGCTATATTATATTATTTTTTAACAAAAATCAAGCTTTTTTAAAATATTTTTAAGCATTTAAAAATCAGAAATTTTACTTTCCGATTTATTCTATTCTTCCCCAATTAATAGGAGTAATGCCTTTCGACTCTAAAAACTGATTGCATTTAGAGAATGGTTTGCTTCCAAAGAAACCATGACTCGCTGATAAAGGACTTGGATGAGGAGATGTAATGACATAATGAATTGGGTTTGTAATTAATGCTTTTTTCTCTTTTGCAAAATTTCCCCATAAGATAAAGACAACCGGTTCTTTTTTTAGATTGATTACTTTGATAATGTAATCTGTTAGTTTTTCCCAACCATAGTTTCGATGAGAAGCAGGCTTATCTTTTTCTACAGTTAAAACTGCATTTAGCAGTAAAACTCCTTCTTTAGCCCAACCCGTTAAATCGCCTTCACTACGAATAGGTATTCCTAAATCATCTTTTAACTCTTTATAAATGTTTTGCAGAGAAGGTGGAACTTTAATTCCTTTTTGAACCGAGAAAGAAAGTCCATGAGCTTCTCCTTCTCCATGGTAAGGGTCTTGTCCCATAATCACTACTTTGACATTTTCATAAGGTGTTAGTTTTAAAGCATTAAAGATATAATTTCTTGGTGGAAAAACGGTATGTAATAAATATTCATGTTCAATCATTCCATAAAACTCTTTGAAACCTTCGCTTTCCCAAACACTTTTTAATTTTTCATCCCAACTATTTCCTATCATTTTGACACTTCCTTCTTATAGATTCTTTTTTATTCTTCATCCCACTCTATCACATTTAAATTAGAAAATCTATTTTTCCAACCCTTTACCTTTTTTTCATATTGCTCCTTAGAATTCTCTTTATTTTTAATAGGTCGTATTGTCTTCGTAAATATATCTTCTACTCCGTAAGGTGCATATAAAAATAACTCACCACTTCTTTTGGTTACACCTACGGCTTGGATTGTAGCATATAATCTTTTTATTGAATCGTTTATGTCTATAAAAGGTTCGCACTCTTTTTTGGTAATTTTTGATTTCCATACATTCATAATTCTAATATTATGCGTATCAAACTTATAAGACATATTTAATTTTTCAAAATGATCCGTTAATCTTTGTTTTAGTTCTTCCTCTTTTTCTTCGCTTAAATCATCATTATCTTCAAATAAAATATCGATATCATCAATGTTATGATTTAAAGGTAAATGATCTAGATAATTCCATACAGTTTGATTTAATGAACCTGTACAAATACAATAATTTGGAACTTTTAATTCTTCTAAATAATCTAACACTTTCATTAAATCGGTATTTTGTTTAATAATTTCTAAAAAATTTTCTTCCATTTCTGGCACTTCCTTCATTTTTTATTTATGATAACTTTCGTGATTTCTTATTTTAAATGAACGATAAATCTGTTCAAGTAGAATCCCCCTAAAAAGACCATGAGGAAAAGTCATATGAGAGAAAGATATGGCTAGGTTACTTCTTTTCTGAATCTCTTCATGAAGTCCTAAAGACCCACCAATCACAAATGTGATGTTTGAGTGATAAATAAACTCTTTTTCCATTCGACTTGCAAATTCTTCACTTGTCAACTGTTCCCCATCAATTTCTAAGGTAATCACTTCATCTTTATCACTGATATATTTCATCAAATTATTTTTTTCTTCTACAATATTACTATCCTTGACTTCTATAATTTCAATCGGATGATATTTCGAAATTCTATTTTGATAATCACTTACTAAATCAACCAAATATTTTTCTTTTAATTTACCCACGCACAATATCTTTATCATCGACGACAATGGTCACCTCTCTTTGTCTTGCACATTTGACTTCTGGTAATGTTTTTTCATAATCTTTAAATGTATTTTTTAAGGTTTCTAATGCTTTTTCTTCGGTGTTATTCGTTTCTGATAAGTGCATCAAGATAATTTTTTTAGTCCGTTCGCTTACTAATTTTGTTAAGTAAAAGCTACTATCGTTATTGGATAAGTGCCCTAAAGTCCCTAAAATTCTTTGTTTTAAATATTTAGGGTAAGGCCCATCCATGAGCATTTCAATATCATGATTACTTTCCATTAAATAGTAATCGGCATCTTCTAAGACTTTAAAGTATTTCCGATTTAAGTAACCAGTATCTGTTAGATAAACAATTTTTTCATTCCCTGTATCGACTAAAAAGTTTCTTCCATCACTTGCATCATGACTAGAATGAACAGATACAATTTTTAAAGGGCCAATAAAGAAGTATTCATCGTAGATAACAACATTATCATATTCTTTTAAATAATCTAAATCATAAAACATTTTCTCTGTTACATAAACTTTGGGGTGATTTCTTTTAATAAATACTTTTAGGGCGCTGACATGGTCATCATGGGTATGACTGATAATGATGGCATCAATGGAAGAACCATCACTACCTATTTCTTTTAATTTATCTGTAATGTATTTATTATTTTTGCCAATATCAAATAAGATTCTGGTCCCATTGCTTTCTATAAAAGTAGAATTTCCTTCGGAACCACTTGCTAATACAACAATTTTCATCGATACAAACTCCATGGATTGTACCAAACGCCCCCATGATTTGGCATACCCGTCGTTAAACTAAAGTGTAAGTGGGTTCCAGTAGAAGAACCACTGCTACCCATGTAACCAATGACTTGGCCCGCACTTACTTTATCACCGACATGAACAATGATATCACTCTTCATATGACCATATAAAGTGTAGTAGTTATTTTCATGTTGAATCGATACAAAGTTTCCATAACTTCCACCACACATGCTTCCATAATAACCATAGTTTGCGCATGAAGTATTCACTTCGACAACTGTTCCACCACGAGCTGCATAAATAGGAGAACCAAATCCTGTTCCTGAAATATCTAGACCACGGTGGAAAGAACCCCATCTTGGTTCGTAATCTGTTGTAATAACATAAGGTTTATTCGTAGGCCAAACCCAGTTTAAACCAGTATTAATATTACCTGCTGTTCCACCACTCACATTTGGATAGTATCTAGGTCCTACGGCTGTAATTTCTTGAACAGCTTCTCGAATGGTCACTTTACTTAAAACTGTTGTATCTTGTGTACGTTCACCATTAATAATACGATACTCTTGAGTGATTCTTTCGAGTCCTGTCACTCCAGCTTGAGTAACTTTGCTTGTATTATAGCTCAAATTATTATCGGTTACGGTGACTTTCGTAAATGCTTGTTCTACATCTTCGGTGGAACGAACTTCTTCATAAAGGGTTAAAATTGGATTTATGATCCCGTTTGCTAAAGTGTCTCCAATGGATAAGACAGCATTTTCACTTCGAAATTTTGGATTTAAAATCATAAGTTCACGAACGTTTAAGTCACTAGATGATGCAATGCTACTTAAGGTATCTCCTTTTTTTACGGTATAGTTTTTTTGAGGTTCTGTTGTTCCATAAAGAAGATACTGAGTAAGTTCACTTGCATTTGTAAATATTTTTTCTTTGACAGGAATGTATGCTTTTTTAATCACAATGCTTTCTTCAAATTCCATATGATTAATCAAAGATCCGACATCACGAATTGGTTCTTGAGAGTTTGTAATATAAGCATTGTATTCTTGTTCAGATACAAATGTGGTAATAAAACGATGCTCTGCTTCTTTGTAAATTTCATCATCTAAAACATAGATATTTGTCACTTTTTCTTCTTCGGTTTCACTTTTAGGTCTCGTGATCGTAATCATATATCCTTCAATGGTAAAGTCACTTTTTTCTCGCATTTGTTCATAAATATTATTTGCTGATGTGACTTTCTCATTATAGGTAACATATTCTTCAATGTTAAATCCATTTGGAGGATATACTTGACTCACATGATACGTTTCTTTAATATCTTGTTGTTCTTCATTAATGCGATTTAATAATTCGTCTTTGTTTTCAACAAGTCCTAGAACTTCTCCATTCAAATAAATTTGATAAACGTTTTTTGGAGTTCGATTCATTGGATGAAAGCCACTTATCACAAATACGATAATTAAGATGACACATATGACCCCTGCATAAATTCCTTCTTTTTTCATACAAATTCCTTCCTAAAATTCTCCTTCATCAGCTGGAGAAAAAGATTTAAAACTACTTTTATTTAATTCAAAAAGTAATTGAATTAAGCCTGTACTACCACGTCTTTGTTTAGCAATAATTAAATCCACTGGTACAATGTTTTGTTTGTTATCTGCAGTTTTGGCTTCAAAGTAATCTTGACGATTGATAAATAATACTAAGTCTGCATCTTGTTCAATGGAACCTGATTCACGTAAATCGGATAGTTTAGGTTGATTTGATTCACGTCTTTGTTCGACACCACGTGATAGCTGGGCTAAAGCAATCACTGGAACCTTTAATTCCATGGCCATTGTTTTAAATGAACGTGAAATTTCTGATACTTCCACTTGACGAGATTCGACTCTACCACCGGTTGTAACTAACTGTAAGTAATCGATGATGACAAGACCTAAACCTTTAGGATTTCCAGCGAGACGACGACATTTGGCTTTAATTTCTGGAGCCGTGATGGATGCATTGTCTTCAATATAGATATTGGTATCTGCTAGCTCACTCATGGCCTCGGTATAACGTTTCCAATCGTTTTCATTTAACATACCCGTTTTTAATTTATCATTTTCAATTTGTCCTACGGAACTAATCATACGATTTACTAATTGGTCAGCACTCATCTCTAGGTTAAAAATCGCGATGGCTTTGTCTGTTTTAGCCGCGGCATTGGTTGCAATATTAAGAGCAAAAGCCGTTTTTCCCATACCAGGACGAGCTGCGATGATAATGAGTTCTCCTTCATGAAATCCACTTGTCGATTTATCTAAATCTATAAACCCAGATGGAAGACCTGTAATCGCCGATTTATTTTTACTCATTCTTTCTAAGTTTTCTTGAGCTTGTCTTAATGCTTCTTGAATGGTTTTAAATTCACTTGTTTGTCTAGCCCGAACGACATTTAAAAGTTTTTGTTCAGATTGATCTAGAAGATGCGTTAAGTTATCTTCTTCGTTATAAGCATCGGTGATAATATTCGTTGCTGTATTAATTAAGCGTCTTCTTGTTGCTTTTTCTTTTACAATATCCATGTAGTAATCAAGATTTGCACTAGTGGCAACCGAATCAATCAGTTCCATTAGGTATTCATATCCACCAATAGCATTTAAGTTTTTTTGCTTATCTAATTCATTTTTGACTGTTGTCGGGTCAATGGGCGAACCTTCTTTATAAAGACTTGCTAAGGCATTAAATATTTTTTTGTGTTCTGGTTTAAAGAACATATCTTCTGTAATGTTATCTAAAATTCTTTCTAGTGCATAAGGGTCTAAAAATGCAACACCTAATACACTCATTTCTGCTTCTATATTTTGTGGTAGTTCCCTTGCTGCCATATTTTCACCTACTTCTTTACTGTTATCTTTATTTTAAATTGAACTCTTTTATGTAATTCAATGCTCACTTCATGAACTCCTAACGTATCTATCGGATGGTCTAATTGAATACATTTTTTATCAATGTTATATCCTAATTTTTTTAGTTCATCACTAATTTGTTTACTAGATATCACTCCAAAAACTTTATCTTCTTTTCCAGTTTTTACATGAAACTCTAGATGTTCTTTTAAGATATTTTCTTTCATTTTGGTAAGGTCACTTACTTTTTCTTCTTCTTCTAAATGACGATTTAAAAGTTCTTTGTCTAAAACTTCTTTACTTCGTTTTGTTTCTGGAACGGCTAAACCTTTTTTAATTAAAAAGTTATTTGCATATCCATCACTGACATCAATAATTTGGTCTTTTTTCCCTTGCCCTTTTACATCTTTTAATAAAATGACTTTCATTTCTTAAACCTCCTTTAAGTGAATTTATTATATCAAAAATTTTAGAATTCGTATATACTGTACAAAATAAAAAAGACACTTTTTCAAAGCATCTATTTTACAAATGGAATAAATCCCATAAATCTTGCATATTTAACTTGTTCAGCAATATGTCTTTGATGTCTTGCACATGCACCAGTCATACGTCTAGGTAAAATTTTACCTTTTTCACTAATATATTTATTGATAATCATAACATCTTTATAATCAACGCTTTTTCCAGCACACATTTGACAAATTTTTTTCTTTTTTCTTCTAAATTCTGGCATAAACTACTCTCTCCTTTCTCACTTAGAATGGTAAGTCATCATCCGTTAATGCGACTTCATTTCCAAAATCATTAAAAATATTTTCTGTAATATCGGTTGTTGGTAAATCTTGTGGTTCATCATAAGTTGGCATAGGTTGAGAATAACTCGTACTTCCTCCAGCAGAACTTCCATCTTGTGAACTACGGCTTCCTAAGAATGTGACATTTAAAGCGACAACATCGGTTGTATAATGCTTTTGTCCATCTTGTCCTGTATAAGATCCTGTTTGAATTCTTCCATCTACAGCGACTTGAGAGCCCTTAGTACAATATTTTGCAATATTCTCAGCTTGTCTTGCCCAAGCGACACAGTTAATGAAATCTGTTTGAGGTTGTCCACCGTTTTGAGAACTCGTCGGACGGTTAATGGCTACAGAAAATCTAGTGACTGACATTCCACTTCCCGTTGTACGTAGTTCTGGATCCCTTGTTAATCTTCCAATTAAAATTACCTTATTCATATGTTACTCTCTTTCTTTACGAATAATTAAATGTCTTAAAACGTTTTCATCTAAACGAATTTTACGGTCAAATTCACCAATGCAATCTTTGTCAGCTTCTACTTGCATAACAAAATAGTATCCATTCATTTCTTTTTTGATTGGATAGGCAAATTTCTTTTCACCAAGTTCTTTGTACTCAGCAACTTTACCTTTTAAGTCAGAAACTAATTTTTTATAACCTTCTGCAGTTTTCTTTACGTCTCCGCTTTCCATTGTTGCTTTTACAATAAACATAATTTCATAATTGTTCATTTTTTTACACCTCCTTATGGTCTAATGGCTTTCTCATTTTTCAGAAAAAGCAAGGAGTAAATTTCATTACTCGCGATTATTTTAGCATAAGTTGCTAGGATTGTAAACCACTTTTTTCGCTTTTTATCCCTATGCTATTTTATGATTAAGCTTTTGGTTTCACGCATTTCTTTTGGAACAGCAATTTCCATATAGTCAAGTACAGTAGGTGCGATGTCATCAAATACTTTTTACCATTCATGACATCTGTCGATATAACGTCTCATTAAAATGATATCACCTTGCATAGTATCTTGTTGATTTTCCAAATCAAAAAACATCATTTCAGGATTGTTGAGTTCCCTAAGACTATGACCCATTGTATGTACTTCCCTTACATATTCCTGTAATTTTTCTAATATTTCTTTTTCATCAGGTGAATCAAAAAATTTCTTTAAGCCTCGATTTATCCTCTCTGCGATATCCTCGTCACCAAATCCATACCAATCATTTGCAATAAATTCCAACACTTGCAAATACTTTCCATATCTTATTGGTTTTAATAAAATAGATTCTGATGGCCATATATAAGATGTTACATATTTATCATTTTCTTTTTTTCGAATATTTGTTTCTAATACTCCCAAATTCATATATCTTAAAAGAACATATAAAACTTCTAGGATATTTTCTTTATTTTCTAAAAATTCTTCCTTTAATGGATCTGGTCTTGGACATTCCCAATGTTCATTTTTATATACTTTTGCTCTCATCAATTCTGTTTTGCAAATTTGTAAATACATTTTATCTTCAATTTTTTCTAAAACTGAGGAATTAATATTCCCATTATTTACAGTAATGTTTTCCCTTTCACATAAGTTGCTGCTCACAATCTCTCTTATCATTTTTTCCATATTTTCAAAAGACATCCATGGTTGATTTTTTTCTTCTATTTGTTTCATAAATGAAATAGGTTCGTATTGAGCTCTCAAAAAAGTATAATCTATATCATGAAGTTCTACTTTTTCTTTTAAAAGTAACATTAAATTTTGATTAAACAAAAAACATAATAAATCAACTAGTAAATCTTTTTTATTTTCATCTTGTAATTCTTGTTCTACTTTTTCTTTTAATCCATAATAAAATTGACTAAAAGCAGAAATCATTTTATTTTTATCCATAGTAATTTCACTAAAAAAAGTAAAGGGAGTCATTGTTATCCTATCATTTTTTGCCTCCACTCCATAAAGAGTTTCAAAGCCAATTGTACCCATACTACCGTTTATTTCTTTTACCCAAATAGAGTCATGAAAATGAGGATTTTTAATAGAAATAAAATTTTTATCTAAGACTTCTACATCTTTTTTATCAATAGAAAATGTAGTTGAATTTGAAATTTGTGAAACAATTCCGTCTCTTCCTAAAGTAAGTAACCTTGTTACAGCACCGTAAAACATATTATAAGGTTTATCTGCGTACTTAACTTTATATTTCAAGCGTTGATAAGTAGAAAGATATGACGGAGGTATTGTTTTACCTTCATGCCGAGACATATAAATAGATTTGACTATTAAAAGGGGAGAATTATACATAAAACGCACATCTGGTTTTGCTTCTACGTCTGGAATATTTTTCTGTACTTTTTCATTCATAGTTTCTAATAAAGCTTTTACTTCATCTCCAAAAGAAATATCTTCTTCAATAATTAATGTCGGAATACGTATTTCTTTATATTGTCGTAATTCATCTGCATATTCTTTTGCCTTTGCATACCAAGCATTTTTTGTTAAAATAATTGGTACTTCTGCTTCCTTTATTTTTCCTTGATTTAACAGAATCTCTTTATAAAGATTTAACAAATTTAATGTTTTTGTATCTAATACGACAATATATTTGTAATAGTCATTTAAAATTTCTTCAAAAAAAGAATAACATTCTTCATTTACCCGCGTTAATTGTTTCTCTAATTCTTCATAATTTATCATTTATTTTTTCCTCCATTTTTTCCTACTATTTTAATCTATAGTTTTGACATTGTAAATCTTTTTTTGCTATTTTATGATTAAGCTTTTTGTTTCACGCATCTCTTTTGGAACAGCAATTTCCATATAATCTAGAACTGTAGGTGCAACGTTTGTTAAATCACCTTTTTCTTCTAGTTTTATTTTTTGGTCTGTGATGATGAATGGTACTTTACTTAATGTATGGGTTGTGACAGGCTCACCCTTTTCATCAATCATTTGGTCAGCATTCCCGTGATCGGCTAGAATCACTAAGGTATAGAAATTTTCTTCGGCTTTCTCGGCTAACACATTCACACAGAAATCTACTGTAATACAAGCTTTCACGGCAGCATCTAAAACACCCGTATGTCCGACCATATCAGGATTGGCGTAATTGACTAGGATGAAATCATAATCTTTTTCCATACATTGAATGACTTTTTTTGTCACATCAATCGCGCTCATCTCTGGTTTTAAATCATAGGTAGCTACTTTCGGAGATGGAATTAAAAATTTTTGACATCCTTCTAACGAACTGTTACTTTCTCCATCAAAGAAATAGGTAACATGGGCATACTTCTCTGTTTCAGCAATTCTTGCTTCGGTAAGGCCTAAGTTTGATAAATAAACTCCTAAAGGATTGGTGACTTCTTCTCTTTCTAGAAAAAAGTTAGTTTTAATCTTGGGGTCAATAGGAAGAAAAGAATAAACGGCTACTTCTTTTTTGATTCGATGAAACTCTTCAAATGTCTCATTTGTAAACGCACTGATGATTTGTTTCGCACGGTCTGTACGATAGTTCATCCAAAGAATGCAATCGCCATTTTGAATAGGTACAAAATCTTTCGTTTTTAAAGGTGGGATAAACTCATCAGTGATATTTTTTTCGTAACATTTTTGAATCATTAAAGGAATATTTGGAGTTGAAACTCCCACTCCACTTGTTAATAACTCATAATATTTTCTTGTTCTATCCCAGTTTTTATCACGGTCCATTGCATAATATCTTCCACAGATACTTGCAATTGTTCCGACTTTTGTTTCATTTAGTTTTTCTTCTAATGGATGAATATAGTTATATAAAGCTTTTGTTTCTGTATCACGTCCATCACTAATGGCATGAAAAGAAACATTCTTAATTTCCTCTTTTTGTAAGACAGAAATCAATTTGATAAAATGATCAAAACTGGAATGAACTTTTCCATCACTTAGTAAACCAATAACATGTAATCTTTTCCCAGTTTCTTTTAAGTAATTGATCATTTGAGAAAAATTCTCATTTTCCATTGGAGCACCATCTAAAAATTCACTTAGTAAGGCAATACTTTGTTTTATTTTTCTTCCAGCTCCAATTGTCATATGACCAACTTCACTATTCCCAAATTGTCCGTGCTCTAATCCAACTGCTTCTTCACTTGCTTCTAGAAGGGAATGAGGATATTTTTCCCACAGTTTTAAAAAATTTCTTGGAGGCGCCATCATAACAGCATTTCCTAATTTATTATCACTGTAGCCAAATCCGTCCATTACTACCATACATATTTTTTTCATAATCGACTCTCTTTTCTCTATTCATGATTTTATCATAACTTTTAAAAAAAAGAAATAAGTGTTCCTTACTTCTTCTCTTAATCTATTAATGTTAAGAATTCATCAACTTTCCAAGTATCTTCCTCTTTCACTAAATCAAGCTCATATACATCATCTCGACTACAAATTCCCTCATCATTACATAATTTAATATTTTCTCTTGCTTTAATTCGTTCGTTTGTAGCAGATTCTAAAATAAGATACTCTTCTGATACATCATAACTTGGAATTGCACTTGTAATATAAATTCGATCAAATAAATCACGAGGTGCCATATACAAAGTACCTTTTATATTGATATCACTTCTTTTTTCAATTTCTGCCATATATTGATAATAATCATCATAAGCTCTAGAAGATAACAAAGTTTTTAATTCATTTAAGAAATCTTCATTTACAACCATATAGTCATCGTTATCTTCACTTGTATGATCTTCAGAAACGTCACCAATATTGTAATACTGAGCATCATGAAAGAAATTTTTTAAATTTATTCTTTTTTCTTCCACTAATTCTCTTATTTCACTTTCAGTCATATCACTTGCATTTGTAAATTTAATTTCTTCAGGTACAGAAGGATCTTCTGTATAATCAATATTTTCTCTTTTCCTAGTAAAACTCATCACTCCAAGTAAAACGATTACAAAAAGTATCCCTACTCCCACAACTAAAGCTAAACGAATCCATTCTTTCTTTTTCATTTTTACTCACTCCTCATTCAATATATGAATTAACTTCATGCGAATTCTTTGCATAGTATTATCTATTTGTTTTGGACTTTTGTCAAGTATTCTTGCAATTTCATTATAATTCAAATTATCTAACATGTACAGAAAAACTTCATATTCAATATCAGAAAGTTCCTGTTTTATTTTTGTTTGAATTATTTTCATGGTTTCAGCATCGCTGAGTTTTATAGATGGATCTGATGAAATATCGGCTAAAGTTTCCTTTAAAGAGTTTCCTTCATCATACTCATAATCTAGGGATAAGCTTTCTTGAAATGTTTTGTATTTTGTTGATTTATGTTTTTTAAGATAATTAATGATTTTTCTTTCAATACAGATTTGAATAAATGTTTTAAAAGAAGCTTCTTTATTTGAATCATAATGATTCATCGCATCTGTAAATCCAACGTTTGCTTCTTGATTTAAATCATTTAAATCTAATCCTAACTTTCTCGCGGTAAGAGCATATTTCTTGACTGTCATATCGATAATTGGTTTATATTTTTCATAAAGAGAGTCTCTTGCTTCTTCATTGGTTTCACAAACCATATCCATAAGAAGCGTATCATCTTCTTCATTGTAATTCATGAAAGACCTCCCATTTTATATATAAGGATTCCCGCTGCCACGGAAGCATTTAAGCTGTTTACCTCTCCCTTCATCGGAATACAAATGACTTCATCAGAATTTTTACGAACAATAGGACTCACTCCTTTTCCTTCGTTTCCAATAATCAAAACTTTTTTGTCTGGAAATCTCATCTGATTCATATCTTTTCCATCCATTGCTGAGGCATAAACAAAGAAATTGTTTTGTTGTAGTTTTTTTATCGCATCTACTAAATTGGTGACTTTAATGATTTTTATATTTTCTGTGGTTCCAACACTTGTTTTAATCACGGTATCTGTCACATCGACACTTCGATCTTTGGGAATAATCACCGATTTTACTCCAGCTGCTTCACAAGTACGAATGATAGCTCCAAAGTTATGAGGGTCTTCTAAATGATCTAGTAATACCACAAAGTCTTCATCCAAACAAGAATCCAAAGTTTGATATTCAAAGTCATTTCTTTCAAAAACAATTCCTTGATGATTTTGTTTACACATTTTATCTAATATATTGGGCTCCACCAAAAGATAATGGATATGGTTTTCTTTTAAAAAGTGAAATAATTCTTCATCTTTCTTATTTTTACTCACATAAACTTTTTGAATTTGTTTAGGATTTGTCATATAAAGAACATTTTTTCCGAATGCTAGCACACCAGAACACCTCGTTTCAATTGTTATTATACTATACTTTTGTTTGAGTCGTCAAATGGTATCATGGTTCGTTTTTTAGACAATTTTGTAAATTTTTTTCACTTTTTTGACAGATTCGACTTTTTTCGACAAATTTCGACATACCACCTGTTGTAGAATATACACTCGTATTCCAAGGAAAAATTTTTGATTTATTAAAATTTCTGTTTTCCTGTATTTAGTTGTCGATACCTTTTGTTTCCCTTGGAATACATCCTAGCAAGAATTCACTCATTTGTTTCTAAGGATTAATTTTTCTACTTACCTCTTATATGTCATGAATTATGTATCTCAATTCTTGCTAGCAAATGAAAAAGGTTTTCAAGTCGGCCTTTTTCTTTTTTTATCGCATAATCCTTCTTGGCCTTGGATATAATACAACTTTATTTTCCTTATCCAATAGTTCTTCAATTACTAAATTTTTGTCTACATATTAATAGTTTCCTGTAATAAGATTTCTAAAATCTTTTTTTAAATTCATGAATATCTCTTTTTTCTGGAATTTATTGTTTCAAATATGACTTTTTCATGCAAAAAAATGAAAATATCTAAATTTTTTTGCATTTTTTTGATAAATTCGCGCTTTTTCGACAAGTTTCGACATACCCCCTGTTGTAGAATATACACTCGTATTCCAAGGAAAAATTTTTTCTTCTGTTAAGCATTAGTATTTCGCCCTTCTTTCTATTACACTTGGAATACATTAGCAAGACATATAGTAAAATATATATCCTTTCTAAGAAGACAGTCTTGCTATTACAGGAAAAAGGTTTTAATGGTTATCCTTTTTCCTTTTTTCTTTTCATTTTAAGGGATCCTATGATAAAATAAACCCAAGAAAGGAGTTTGAGTTATTTTGAAAAATACCTATGTTGCCAAAAACAAAAATGTGGATGTTCGTAAAATAGTCATTATCACAGCCATTTGCCTTGTTCTTCTTGTAACTCTTCTTTGTAGTTTTCAAACAATTAATTCAGGAGAGATTGGTCTTAAAATTCGTTTTGGAAAAGTCATTGAAACCAATATGAAAGAGGGATTTAATTTAAAAATTCCTTATGTTGAAAGTATTGTGAAAATGAGTATCAAAGTTCAAAAAACAGAACTTGAGACCTCTTCTGCAAGTAAAGATTTACAAGATGTATCTACTTCTCTTGCTGTAAATTTTCGAGTGAATCCGGATATGGTCGTAAATCTTTATAAGAATGTTGGCAAAGACTATGAAAATATTATTTTACAACCAACGATTGAAGAATCTGTAAAATCAGTCATTTCTAAATACAACGCTGAAGAACTAGTCACAAAAAGAAATGAAGTTTCGGATTTAGCTTTGAAAACTTTACAAGAAAAAGTGGAAAAATATGGAATCATTATTGATGAATTTAACATTATTAATATTAACTTTAGTGAAGAATATTCCAATGCTATTGAAGCCAAACAAGTTGCTGAACAACAATTAGAAAAAGCCAAACTAGAAGCGGAAGCAAAATTAGTGGAAGCAGAGGCAACAAAGCAAGTAAATGATTTATTAAAACAAACTTTAACAAAAGAAGTTTTAATTCAAAAATTCATTGAGAAATGGAATGGAGAGTTACCAACGAATTATGCTGGAGAAGATATTCTATCTATTTTTAATTTAAATTAGAGTGATGAAAAATTCACTCTTTTTATTTTGTCATAAGAAAAGGAAACTTTCAAAACGTTTCCTTACCTTCAGTATTAGCTTTAAGCCCATATTCTCTTCAATACGCGGTTAAAATATAATGCACGACTAATACTGGTGTGCACCATTATTATTGTAACCGTGTCTTTTTGGTTTATCATTCCTATTTTTTCCAAACACTTACTTCCTCGGCATTGATGGCAATTGCGATGACAATGACATAAGCAATGATATAGAACCAAAGCATTAAAACCACGAAATGAGAAAGTCCTCCATACAAAATATCATAATGGGCAAAGTGACTGACATAGAAGGAATAAAGTCCTGTCGCGATGACAAAGCCGAGTGTTGTGAAAATCGCACCCTTAGTCGTTGCCTTGCTTGGAATATCTGTATCTGGAGCCATGGTGTAAATAATTTTTATGAGTAAAAAAATAAGTAACCAAGATACTGGACCTTTTGATAAATTAATGATAAAGGTAATTACCGCGGTGACAGTTTCATTCATATTTACGTATTTTATCATTTCAATAAAACGATCTCCGAAAGCAGGTACAAGTAACAAAAATAAAATTAGAATAATTAAGATGAATGTCATAATTAAAGATTTAATTTTTCTTTTTAAGTAACTTGTATTCTCGCATTGATATAACTGATTTGATGTAATAATTAAAGAACTTGTGCCTGCACTAGCAGCTAGAAAAGAAATAAAAACAAGAATAATAAAGTTGGGAGTAAATTTAATCTCTTCAATGATTGGCATGATGAGGTCTTTGATTTCTCCTCCAAATGCTTTGAGTAGGAAGTTACCAATAAAATCATAGGAAAAATGAAAAAATGATGCACCATATAAGATTAAGGTTATCATTGGAACTACGGCAAGCAAGAAAAAGAAAGCAAGTTGTCCAGGTAGTATTAACATTTGAGGTTTTACTAATATGTTTAATAACCGTTTTACGACTCTTTTTGCTTTCTCTATTAATTTCATTTTTCTTCTTCCTTTTTCTGTTCTTTTGCTTTCTTGATTTCTTCAATACATTCATTTAAAGCATCTTCAATCGATTTCAAATCATTTTCAATCATGCTATATGCAACCGTTGCTCCATAATCATAAGGTAAGTTTTTGAAATCTTTCTTTAATTTATTTAAGTAACTTGTCACCTGTTTTTGATTGTATCCAATTAAATAGACTACGAATTCATTTCCATCTGTTCTCATAATATCCGTATTATCTAGCTGAGTTTTGATTAGGCTATTTGCAGCTGCTTTGATTTGATTGTCCCCTTCTTCATAACCTAAAGTATCATTGATTTCTTGAACTTTATCTAAGTCTATCATAATTATACTTTGTGGATAAATTGTATTTTTATTCCAATTTGACAAATTTTCATTTAAATAATTTCTATTTTTTAAAGATGTTAATTGATCTATATATTTTAATCTATCTTCTTTTTTCACTTTCTTTTGCATTCTAACCTTTTTACTAGAACGATAAATGAGTAAAAGAATAAGTCCGACGATGAGAATTCCATATAGTGCATATCTTGCAATAGATGTCATGATAGAACCTCTGTTTTCTGTGACTAGAGCATCATGAAAACCTTTTTCGATATAAGAATGATTATCTAAATAATTAAAGTATTTTGTAAGTAATGTGTTTAAGGTATCACTTCCTAAGGAGCGAATGACATAAGTGGAGTTTGTTGTTTCCTCAAATCTCGAAGTATAATTATTTAAAGTAGAACGTTGTAAGTATGTTCCTGTTTCTTTATCTAAAGCAAGTAAAGCTTTTTTATCTTTTAATACATCACTTATTTTATCTTTTTTATAAGTTTTTAAATGAAGTCCTTCTTGATTTGATAAATATTGATAAACAAGGGTATTTTCTTCTACATAAAGAGTATAATTTTTCAATGTTTCACTCGAATATATAACAACTGGATTAGATTCATGAGCATAAATTGCAATAACAAGAGGAATGGAAGTATCAATCATAACTCCATTATTCATAGACGTATCATAATTTGAATATAAAGAAATTTTATTATTGTTTAAATCTTTTACCATTTTCTTATCATTATTATATTTTGTATATTTGATTTCCATACCAGAAAAAGCTTGAAAAGCATCTAAGTACTTAGCAAAAATTCCACCAAACTTACGATCTCCATAAACTTCATATGGTGCATGTACAAGATACCCAAATGTAATATTTGATTTTTGTAAACTCGCTAAAGCGGAATCAGAAATATTTAAACTTGTTTGAAATAATGTTCTTTCTTCATCAGTTAAAGATTTTTCTAAATTGCTTTTTATCCAACGATTGGCAAATTTCTTCATAATGCGAAACAAAACACTGTTCGAAGAATCATCGATATAATAGTATCTTTTTAAATCACTAAAATGATAATTAATAGTATAATTTTTAGATAAAATCCGATCCATATATTCGATTCTTGGAATCACTAAATAAGAAACAGTTCCTTGGTCTAAAGCATTAAAAAGTTCATCCTCATTATTAAATGAAGTATAGATGTTTTCATTTTTTAAATAAGCTTTGACTTTATTCGTGTCACTTTCTAACACCCCTATTTTTTTATTCGTCATCTCACTTATTGATGAAATTTTTTCTTTTGTATTGCTTACCATTACAAAATGATCTTCATAAAAATCGATTGCAGAAGAAGATAATTCATTTCCCACTTGCAATGAAAGACCAGACGACGTTTCATTTCGACTTACTGTAATTGGGTTTAATTTTAAACCATATTCAGCAGTAAAATCTTTAAGATAAGAATAGAAAATGCCTTCTCCAAGATTTCCAAATAAATTACTGTTATTAATAATCGAGATATTTTGTACTTTGGTTTCATTATTACTAATCCATTGTCTTTCTTCCGTCGTTAGTTTATTTTCATTATCTTGTAAAACAAAAAACAGTACAACTCCAACAAGAATTGTTAATATTCCTAATGTGAATAGAATGCTTTTTTTTCTTTTCATAAATTATTCCTCCGTCGTAGGTTCTGGCATTGGATTATTATTATTCCAAACAATGGTGGAGCGATTGATGTTTTTTGCTCCCATAATCGTAAATCCGGCAACTTCTTCTGTTCCAGCACACACTAAAGTATAATGGATATCATATACGCTTTTATAGTCGTCATTTATCACTTCTAAGGAAGTTCCAGCAACCTCTTTTGCTTTATCTATAGTTACATTATTAAATTCAATCCGAATATAAATGATTTTTCCTTGTGTTCTAACATCCACATTTGTAACTGTATCACTTTCTTTTATTTTAGATATAATTCCTTCTTTATCCTCGTCTTTTAAAGCATATTCTTCCATACCATCTAGTCTATCACCATAAGGAGATTTGGTTCCTCCAAAAAACATTGTTACACAGACAATCGCGACTGTAACAAGACACGCTAGAATAATAAAGCTTAGAATAAACAATACTCGATTGTTATCCCAAATATCTTTTATTTTTTTCATATACTCACCCAATTCAATTTTGTATCCTTATTATACATTAAATTTTATGTTTTTGAAAGTCTTTCTTATACATATCTTTAAGACACGAAAAAGGAACAAGCTTTTAGCTTATTCCTGTGGTTTATTTATTCAGTTTTAATTGAAGTTTTTCTTTTCGTTCAAAATACTCTTTGGTTATATCATTCAAATCTTCATCGTAAATCATAAAATTTTTTTCAGTTAATTCTTCTATGCAAAGCTTTAAATCATTTAAATCTGCTTTGTCATTTAAATATATTTTTGGTGTAGACTTCATATCTTTTAATACACTCAAATCTATAATAGGATTTTCATTAAGCCTAATTTCATATAATTCTTGTAATCCAATTAAAGGTTCTATGCTTTTAATGACGTTATAGCTTAAATTCACATATTTTAATTGATTTAATTTAGATAATGGGGTAATATCGGAAATCTCATTCATTGATAAATCCAAAGTTTGTATACTTTGCAAGTTTGATAATGCTTCGATATTTTTTATTTTGTTGCCGCTTAATCCCAATATTTTTAAAGAGGTCATATTTTTAATCTCTTGAATATTTTCTAATGGTTTATTATACTGTGCTGTATCAAAAATATTTAGTTGTGTTAATTGACTTAATGATGTAATTGATTTAATATCACTTATGTCACAACTGAAAAGTGATAAAGTTTCAAGTTGAGAAAGCTCCGAAAATTTCTTACAATCATAAAATGTACATCCACCTAAAAATAATGATTTTACAGGTATATCACTAAATATAGATATATCTAAATTTTTTATTCTATGCAAATCTAAATCTTGTAAATTATCTAGTGTTACCATTTCTTTCAAAAATGCTTTATCTACTTCTCTCGCTTCACGCTTGTTATTGGTAATATAACAATTTGCATCGATATCTAGCGAATAAATAGTTTCATTATATTTATTTAAAAATTCTAATATTTCTTTTTGCGATTTTTCAGAAATGTTTTCTTCCATCAAAGTGATAAAACATTTTTTCTGTTCTATGTTTAGCTTTATAAGATATTCGTCTGAATCTTTATAAATACAAACATTTTTATTAGGAGTGCCCACAGATTTTGTTTCATTTACTGGTAACACAAAAATTTCTTTAGAATTTTTCTCATTCTTTTTATAAGTATTTGCTTGAGCAATAGTCCCATATGATAATCCTAAACTTGTTGCTAATGCAACCATTGTTATTTTTTTCTTTAATAATTCTAATTTTTTATTTTTCATAATATCCCCCTCTTTTTTTGATGATGTTTACTCTATCACGGAAACGCCCTCCTGTCAAGCATTTTTACCAATCAAAAAAGGAACAGAGCATTTAGCTTATTCCTATGGTTATTTCTTAAGTTTTAATTGAGCCTCTTCTTTTTGTTCTAAATATTCTTTTGTTATTAAGTTAGCTTTACCATTAGAGTCACAATAAATGTTTATTCCCTTTTCTGTTAATTCTTCCATACAAGACTTTAAGTCACTTAAATTTGCTTTATCTGTTAAATAAATTATTGGTGCAGATTTCATATTTGTAAGTTTGCTTAGATTTTGGATTGGATTGCCTTCTAAATTTAAAAACATTAAGTGATTTAAATCATATAATGCACTAACGTCAGAAAGATTACAATCCATTAAACATAAATAATTTAAATTCTCAAACTTTTTTAATATTTCTATATTAGTTAATTCTGTCCCTTTATTTAAAATAGTCAAATCTTGTAATTGAGTCAAGTTAGAAATTATATTTAAATCCTTTACATTATTATCATATAAATATAAACTTTCCAATTGGGTAAATTGATTTAATTGCGCATCATCTTCCAAAATACATGATGTTAATTGCAAATCTTTTAACTGAGGTATCGTTAAAACATCAGAAAGATTTAAGCTTTCAAATCCACTGAAATTTAAGGATGTTATATAATTATTTTTAGAAATCTCTTTTAAAATCTTTTCAATATTTGATTTATTATTGTCACTTGTGAGATTCATTATCGTTATAGTATCTATTTTATCCTTTTGATTTATGAGAAAATCAAGAACTTCTTCTTCTGTTAAATTTTCGGACGTCAAATTATCTTTTATGTAAATATACGAATTTGCCATTCGTGAGTGAATTTCATATCCCACATTTTTTTCAGCCTCTAATGAAGGCTCTGTTTCGTTTATGTTTTCTGTTTCTTCTAAAATATTTATACTCTCTAAATTTGAAGTTGTTTCTATTTCTGTTTGATTGTCTTGGTTTTCTACTGAAGATGTTTCTGCTTCAGTAGTTTCTTTAAATTGTTCTTCCGTTTCATTTATAGCTTCTATGTCTTCTAAAATATTCACACTATCGAAACTTTGAGTTGTTTCCATTTCTTCTTGAATTTCTTCATCTTCTGTTGAAAATGTTTCTGCTTCGATTGACGACACTTCTATGTTATTCTTTTTTTCATTTAGATAGCCTAATATTTCAGACAAATAGACAAAACTGTTATTAAAATCGCAAGACTCTTTCACAATCGCGTATCCTTCATAATTTTCTGACTGCCAAGTTTCAATATTAAAAATTTCCGTATCTGATAAAGGATAACCTATAATTGCCTGTTTATTTGTTCCATCAATTTTCTCTATATAAAATAATTGAATATCCTTTGCACGAAAACTATTTTCTGCAAAAAAATCACTTTTTAATTTTTCAATGTCTGACTCAGTTAAATTGTTTATGACATTCAAAGTGTATGTTACATCAGAATTGCACTTATTAAAAGGCAAATACCCCACCAAATAAGAATACCAACTACCGAAGCCTTCTTGTTCTCTATCAAGCATAGTATGAAAATGGAGCTCACTTAAATATTCATATGATTTAAAATCGTAATGCTTATCATTTTTTGTAAAATAAATTCCCCAGTTTCCATCCTGTTTTTTATAAAGACCAGCATACCGTCCAAGATCACGAGTCTCTTCAATACAAGATTCAATTTCTTCACTAGATAATATTTTATCAGAATTACATCTACTTAGAGCTGTAACACCTAGACTTGTTGCTAAAACAAACATAGCCAATTTAGTTCTTAATAATTCCAATTTTTTGTTTTTCATAACATCCCCCTCTTTTTTTATGACGTCTACTCTATCACAAAAGTACACTTCTGTCAAGAATTTTACTAACCCACAAAAATAGTGAAGTTTTATTCTCCACTATTTCGGTTATTTCTAAATCTCATTTTTGGGTCTAGTATTGCTTTTCTAAGTCTAATATCTGTTGGTGTAATTTCTACATATTCATCACTTTCAATAAATTCTAACGCTTCTTCTAAAGAGAATTTTCTTGCTTTTGTTAAGTTGATTGCTTCATCCGAACCACTTGCTCTTGTGTTTGTTAAGTTCTTATTTTTGCAAGGATTGACATCTAAGTCATTATCTCGGTTATGAATTCCCACAATCATACCAACATAAACGTCCGTTGCTGGTTCAATAATTAAAGTTCCTCTATCTTGAAGGTTCCATAAAGAATAACCTAAAGCTTTTCCGTTTTCCATAGAAACCATAACGCCATTTTTTCTTCCCTCAATTGGACCAACATATGGTTTGTAATCTTCAAAACTACGAACCATAATACCTTCGCCTTTGGTATTCGTAATAAAGGCACTTCGATATCCGATGAGTCCTCTTGTTGGGGCTAAAAACTCTAAATGTGCATAACCATCTGCATTTGTGGATACTACTTCAAGAGTTGCTTTTCTTTCTTGTAAATCACTGATAACAGTTCCTTGATAATCACTTGGACAATTAATAATGACGCGTTCAAATGGCTCATATTTTTTGCCATCTCTTTCTTCCATTAAAACTTCTGGTTTTGATACACAAAGTTCATAACCTTCTCTTCGCATGTTTTCAAGTAGAATGGATAAATGGAGTTCTCCACGTCCACTCACTTTATAACCATCTGAATCTGGCAATTCTTCTACTAATAAACCGACATTGGTTTGTAATTCTCTTTCTAATCTTTCTCTAATATGTCTTGTTGTTAAAAACTTTCCACTTTTTCCAACAAATGGACCATCGTTAACTAAAAAGTTCATAGATAGGGTTGGTTTTTCAATCATAATAGGAGGAAGTCCTTCTGGATGGTCTTTATCACAAACAGTATCGCCAATAGAAATATCCGCACATCCCGCGATTGTTACAATGTCTCCATAATAAACTTCATTTTTTTCAACTCTTTTAATTCCTTCGTTTACAAATAATTTATTTACACGGAAGGACTCTAGAGAACCATCGTTTTTTACTAAAGAAACGGTTTCTCCTACCTTAATCATTCCTTTGGATACTCTTCCAACTCCAAGTCTTCCTAAAAAATTATCATATTCTAGGTTACTAATTTGAAGTTGTAATGGGTCATCCACACTTCCTTCATATGGACTTACTTGTTTTAAAATTGTTTCTAGAAGAGGCTCAATATTCGTTCCTTTTTCATCTAGGCTATACTGAGCAATTCCATCTCTGGCAATTCCATAAATAATAGGAAAATCTAGTTGTTCATCCGTTGCATTTAATTCCATAAATAGATTAAATGTCATGTCTACTACTTCTTCAGGACGAGCATTTGATTTATCTATTTTGTTAATAAATAGAATTGGTCTTAAATTTTGCTCTAAAGCTTTCTTTAATACAAATCTTGTCTGTGGCATTGGTCCTTCTGCTGAATCCACAATTAAAATTACAGTATCTACTGTTTTAATGACACGTTCTACTTCACTAGAAAAATCAGCATGGCCTGGTGTATCCACAATGTTAATTTTATAATCTTTATAATGAATGGAACAGTTTTTAGAATAAATGGTAATTCCTCTTTCTCTTTCAATGGTATCGCTATCCATGACACAGTCAACAATTTCATCATGTTCGTTAAAAGCCCCATTTTGTTCTAGTAAGGCATCGACTAAAGTACTTTTTCCAGCATCGACGTGGGCAACAACAGCTATATTAATAATTTTATCCATATTAATTCTCTCCCCTCAAATCACTTTTACGATAATACAACAAAATTTATCTTTTTTCAAGTAGATTTTGCATTTAGGGAGTCTTTTGAATTATAAACTCAATCTTTTTTTACGGTGTAGCGTATTTTTTTTAAAATATTGTTTTTTTTACTCTGTAGTTATTTGATTTAAATAAGTATGATATGTTCCGGCTTGGTTTTCTGTTGTTAAAGAAGTTCCCTTTCTTGTTAATGTGACACTTTGGGTACTACTATTGGCTCTTTTTCCATATGCTTCCCCATATTGCCAATTAAGAACTCCATATCCAAGATATATTGCTGCCTGTTTTTCAGCAGTAATAGTCGGAATTTGATTATCTAGCATGTTAAGAGTTATAGTACTTGATGCGTTTGCATTAGACCATATTCCGTAACCATTTCCATTTCCAGAAATTTTACATAAACCTTCCACCATGATATTGGCAATCCCACTACTAACTTGAAGAGCGGTACTTCCAGAAGTTTCTATATTAGAATTTTGAACCAGTAATGAATTTTGATTTCCTTCTAAAATAATTCCAAATGGTGCATAGACTTTAGAGTCTACTACTTCTGCATTAGAATTTGAATAGAGTATAATTCCAGCAGGAGTCCAAGTTGGATTTGAAACCGATATCTCGATGTTTTTAATATGTACAAAAGAATTATTTCTAGCTATAATACTATGATTAGTGCTTATAATTTTTAAATTTTCAATTTCTGTATGAGAATTACTATTAGTTGTAATTGTGCCATTTATTATTCCTTTATTCTCTTTACTAGATTTTAAATATAGAGTTCCTGAATTACTTATAGTTCCATTTTTTGTATGTCCATTTAAATCAATGGTAACTTCTTGTAAATCTGTAATTGTCATGGTACTTTGTGTTTCTTCGTCAGTTAAAAATAATATATAATTTTTAGTATTATCTATACTATTTATAGCATCAGTAGATGTTTCATAAAATCTACATGTACTATCTTTTGTGATATTACTTAAATGAATTTTATTACTTTCTTCTTTTGCAGTTATTCCATTATTACATAATAATATATTTCCTGAGGTTTCTATCGTTAATTCTTTAGATGACGTTTGTACTTGATGTTCTGTTTCATCTACTTTTACTTTATAATATTTTCTAAAATATAAATTACATTTTGTTCTTGATGTCTTCATTCCTTTTACTGTAATTGACCAATCTTCTTCATTTAAAGTAGGTTTGATAGACTCATCTTTTGCTCCTAATTCTCCACAGTAACTTTTTTCTTCATCTAAAATATATCCTTCATTTTTTTGAGGCATATCCTTTTTTATTTTCTCATCTACATAATAAGCAAAGTAAATGTCTCCTGGATCTTGGACTGTTCCTTTTATCACATTTTGATTTGTTTTTACTTCGAATATGGCAAATGTTCTATAGAGCATTACTCCATTGACTAACAAAACACAAGTTATCGTAAATATAATAATTCCAATTTGTTTGTTATTTCTTTCTTTAAATTTTTTTAGCCTCATAACAAAATCACCCTTTATATTAATATATGTTATCATAACGTTATCATTTTGTAAATATTTTTTTGGATAACATTTTGATATCATTATTTTGAGGTGAATTTTCATGAAAGCAATGGAAAATAAAACTACAACATTAATAAGAATTGAAGAAGATTTATATGAAGATATCAAATATTTAGCTTCAAAATATAATCGAAGCATTAATAAACAAATTGAATATATGTTAAAAACTATCGTAGAACAAGAAGAACTTTTAGAAGAAAGAAAAAATCAAAACATCAAAAAATGAGGATTTTATATTTTCCTCATTTTTAAGACACAGTTTGTAAATAAGTATGATACATTCCATCTTTATTGTCTGTTTTTAAAGTCGTGCCTTGTCTTGTTAATATAGCCCCTTGTATGACATTTTCAAACTTTCCATTTGCCTCTCCATATTGCCAATCAAAAAAGCCATATCCAAGATATATTGCCTGTTCTTCAGCCGTAATAATTGGAAATTGGTTATCTAAAATATCTAACGTCAAATTACCATTTGATAACCAAATTCCAAGTTTGTTTCCTTGCATTTGAGAACTTCCTTTTACTACCACATTAACATAGTTGCCTGTATTTTGAAGTGCATTACTAAAAGTACCAGTAACATTAGAATTTTGAATAATTATACTACCATTTTCGTCAATTCTAATTCCAAAAGGTGCCTCGATAGCAGAATTAATAAGATTTACATCAGTATTCTTTTTAAGAGTAAGACCTGTTGGAGTTGTGTTAGAATAAATAACGTTTATTTTAGAATTAATTATTTTTGAAGAGGCGTTATCATGTAACCAAATACAATGACCTTTTGTTTTTAATTCCATATTTTCTATTTCCATATACGACATATTATCTACCAATGTTATTAACGACTCCTCGTCTAAAATTTTTCCTGCAGATAAATTACTAGATTTTAAATATAGAGTCCCCGAATTATCTATAGTTCCGTTTTTTGTATGTCCATTTAAATCAATTGTAACTTCTTTTTCTTCTGGAATAGTCATAGTACTTTGTATACTTTCATCATTTAAAAACAAAATGTAATTTTTACTATCATTCATATTATTTATAGCCTCCGCTGATGTCCCGTAAAATTTACATGTACTATCTTTTGTAATATTACTTAAATGAATACCATCTGTCTCTTCTTTCGCAGTTATTCCATTATTACATAATAATATATTTCTTGAGGTTTCTATCGTTAATTCTTTAGATGACGTTTGTACTTGATATTCTTGTTCATCTACTTTTACTTTATAATATTTTCTAAAATATAAATTACATTTGGTTCTTGATGTCTTCATTCCTTTTACTGTAATTGACCAATCTACTTCATTTAAAGTAGGTATGATAGATTCATCTTTTGAGCCTAATTCTCCACAGTAACTTTTTTCTTCATCTAAAATATATCCTTCATTTTTTTGAGGCATATCCTTTTGTATTACATCATCTACATAATAAGCAAAATAAATATCTCCAGGGTCTTGTACAGTTCCTTTAATCACATTTTGGCTTGTTTTGACTTCAAAAATTGCAAACGTTTGATAGAGCATGACTCCACTGACTAACAAAATACAAGTTATCGTAAATATAATAATTCCAATTTGTTTGTTATCTCTTTCTTTAAACTTTTTTAGTTTCATATACTCACCTATCTTACTAGCTCATTGTACTACATTCTAATGTAGTATGTCAAGGTAGATATTTCATGATACTCTTTATTTAAAGAAGGTGTAGCTATGGACTCAACACATAATATAGTTTTTTGTTTAAAAGATGTTATGGAAAAGAACCATATGAGTAAGAGTCGATTATGCCGAATTACTGGACTTCGTTTTGAAACTATTCAAGGATATTATTTAGGTACCATTTCTAGAATTGATTTATATGTACTTTCTTTACTTTGTGAAGCATTGAATTGTAATGTAGAAGATATTATTCAGTATAAAAAAAAGAATTAATGATAATCCTAATAGTAAATGCACTTCCCAGTATCCATATCGAGTACTATATCTGGACGTAATATTTCATTATATTTTCGGTTATGAGATATACTAATAATTGTTCCAGAATAAGAAGATACAAGTTCATAAATTAAATCGAGTGCTTCTTTATCTAAATGATTCGTCACTTCATCTAGTATCAATATATTAGTTTTTTGAAGAGCAATATTTACTAAATTGACACGAGTTCTTTCTCCCGGAGACAAATTCTTATATTGTTTATCTTTATCCTCATAAGGTATATGAAATTTGTCTAATAGAATAAAGATTAATGATGGATCAACATTTTCGTTATCTTTTTTTAAATATTCTAAAATTGTACAATTCCATTCTTGATCCAATGTATCCTGTGAAATATACCCAATCTTTGCATCACTTCCAATGTAAATGTTTCCTCTTTTAGGAGGTAATTGGTTTAACAAAGTTTTTACAAAAGTGGTTTTTCCTGAACCATTTTTTCCTGATATTAAAAGTTTCGTACCAAAAGGAATTTCCAAATTTAAAACTGGAGTTTGAAAATTATCATAGCCACATACCACATTATCAATTACTATATCTTGTTTTCCTTTACCATATTCATAATTCAAGAAAAAATTAATTTTTTCTTTTTCTTCGAATTTTGAAATTTTTAAATTTTCTAACAAACGTGATAATTTAGAAATATTTGTGGTATTTGTTCTTTCTTTGGCATAGTTATTAGCAAGTTTATCATTATCGTTATTTGCTTTTTTATTTGCACCTTTATTTGCCCATTCTTTTGATTTCTGCATTTGTTTTTTAATTCTTTCTTTTTCATCTAGTTTCTTTTCATATTCTTCTAGTTCTCTTTGATACTTATGTTCTTTTTCTAATAAATAAGTAGAATATGTCATGGAAAAAACATCTATCACTCCATCATGTAATTCAAAAATTTTATTTACAATGGAATCTAAGAAAACTTCATCATGAGAAACAAGAATCATTTTTTTTGTAGATTTTTTCAAATAACTTTCTAGCCATTCTACTGCTTGTAAATCTAAATTATTTGTTGGTTCATCTAATAACATAATATCTCGATTAGATAGTAATAAATCTGCAAGCAATACTTTTATTTTTTCTCCCCCTGATAACTCATAAATAGGTGTATCTATATTTTTAGAGAAACATAATCCATTTAAAATAATGGTTAAATTTTCATTAAAATTGTATCCATCAATGGCCAAAAACTGATTTAAAATATCTCCATATTCTTCCATATTATGTTCATTTAAATTTTCTTCTAATGTTTTTAAATTTGATTCTAATTTATCAATGCCCGTACTCTGCTTAAAATATTCTAAAACAGACATCTTATCATAAATATGTGGTATTTCTTGCCTTAAATACCCCACAGATTGTCCTAAATAATTAATATTTCCATTATCATAAGGAATCTCACCTGCAAGAGTTTTTAATAAAGTTGATTTTCCACTTCCATTTACCCCTACTAAACCTACTTTATCAGAAGAATTCAAAGTAAAAGTCACATTTTTAATAATATCATTGCCATCAATACTTACATTTAAATTATTTACGTTCATTTAGAACACACCTCACATTTTATCATTTCTTTTCCATTGTTAGTGATAATTTTGAGACATAGATAGTCGATTAGCTTATACTGAAAAAACCATCTTTTCCTTTAACCTAATTTAATATTATGTTCATCGCACCATTCTCTAAATACATAATTATAATAATCAGAAGCATAATCGCGATACTCATCATATAGATCATGTTTTTTTAAACATTCATAAAATTTATCCATATAATCATAATTTCTTAAAATATAAAATAATTCTTTTCTAATTTCTTTATTATCATATATATTATGTGTAAACTCCGACATAATATTTTTATGATCAATAAATTCATAACTAGGTAAAGGATAAATATTTAAAGATTCTTTACTTGGTAATTTTTCATAATCTTCTTCTGTAGGATTTTCAGGCAAAAACTCTTTTAAATAATCCCATGGATTTACTATTTCCAATGTATCCGTTTTCAAAAATACACATTCTCTATCGTGAATATCCATAAGAATATCTGCGATGGTACATTTTACTTTTTCCATATTATTCTACTCCTCTTCTAATAACCAATCTATTATATTTTTATGAATGATTCCATCTTGAGAAAAATCATATTTATCTGTGGATATGACATATTTAGGATAATTATCTTCCACTTTTTTAAATGCTCCAAATTCTCTTTCTATCACCGTTTCATCTGATAGAACATAGGCAACTTGAATATATATTTTTTCATTAAATCTTGTGGCAATAAAATCAATCTCACCATTTTCTATATTACCTGTATTTACTTTATATCCTCTTGCGACCAATTCATTATAGACTATGTTTTCTAGATAAGCACCAATTTGTTCTCTTTTTCCTTCGCTTAATATATTTTTAAACCCAAGATCAGTTAAATAATATTTATATTTTCCAGTAAGTATTCTTTTTCCTCTTAAATCAAATCGTTCTACTTTGGATATTAAATTTGATCTTGTTAAATAATCCATATAGTTGTATAAAGTTTCTAATGAAACACTTCTCGAATCACTTTCAAAATATTTTCTTAATTTTTCTCCTGAGAATGTTTGAGAAGGAGTTGTAAGAATATACGTTACAATTCGATTTAATAAATCAATATCTTTTATATTAAATCTTTTCACAATATCTTTCATAATAATAGAATCATAAATATCTCTTAAATAAATTTTTCTAGAAGTATCATCTTGTTGCATAAATCGCTGAGGCATCCCGCCCCATTTTATATAATCTTTAAATAAATCATCTAATTCCTTTTTATTATTTTTGTGTAAAAGTTCACATACCTCTTTAAAGGTAAAAGGCGTTACTCTGAAACTTACATATCGGCCTGCAATATGAGTAGCTAAATCACTTGATAATAAATCACTATTGGAACCTGTGATAAAAATAGATGTATTTTTCGTAGCTCTTAAGGAATTTACAACTTTTTCCCAAAATTCTACATTTTGAATTTCATCAAAGAAAATATAATATTTTTTGGTATCAGTTATTTTTTCTTTTATATATTTATTTAATTCTTTTGGATTTGTATATTCGTCATAGTCAAAATCTTCAAAGTTCATGTATATAATATGTTTCTCGTCTATTCCGTCTTCTTTTAACTCATCCATAATTTGAGTTAGTATGACAGATTTGCCCGAACGTCTTATGCCAACTAATACTTTAATTAATTCTTGATTATAAAATGGTCTTATTTCTTTTAAATATCTTTCACGTTTTACCATAAAAATCACATTTCCTTTCTTTCTGTACTCATTATAATATAATTATGCACACTTGTCAATTTTTTTACGATGTGACGTAAATTTTTGCGTCATTTTCTATTTCTTTACAGTATACCGTAAATCTTTACCTTTAAACTTTTAGAGCAAAGAAAAAAGCCAAGACATAAAAAAATGAGGGAACATCCCTCGCTTTTTATTGTTTATCAACTTTATCCGTAAGACTTACACTTTCTAATTCTTTACCTTCTATTTTCTTCTGTGGCATTTCTATTTTTGGAGATTCTTCTTTTTTCACTTGAGTTTTACTTTTAATATTATGAAACCATTTTGTGAAGATGTTCATAAATACCATAATTGTTACAATGATATAAGCTAAATCAATAACTAAACCCCATATCATATTTATAGTATTATTTTCTAAAGCCTCTAGTAAACTATCTCCAATATTTTCAATGAATAAAAATGGAATTTTAATGGCACAGATGATGACAATTAAAACAAGTAAATCTAATATAATTTTAATATTTTCTTGGAATGTATTTTTAGACATTGTATCTACAACATTATGAATAGATTCAAATAACTCTTCTAACTTTCCATAAAAGAAGCCTTTCTTTTTTGTAATTTTGCTTGCATCAATTCCACGACTTAGATAGATTTCTTTTACTATCTCATCTACTCCTCCTAAACTTTTTACGGCGTCTTCTTCACTTGTCCCGCTTTCTAATTTTTGATTTATTTGACCTTCTATTTTTTGAATCTCTTCTTCTTTTGCTTCACTCGTTAAAATATCGAGTGAATTTCTTAGGTTTGAAATCAATTTGTCTTTCATTGTTCTTTCCTTTCTATTGTTACTGACTGATATAAATTTACTTTCTCACTTTTTAAATCATGGACGATGGTTACTTTATTATTCGTCTCTTTTTCTAATTCATATTCTACCACTTTATTACTTTCTTCGCCACTCATTTTTATCTCATAATTTTGTAAAGGAATAAATAAATATGGTGTTTCTTTTTTTAAGAGTAATGTATCTTCATTCATATCTGTTACAATTTCTTCAGGAATAAAATAAACTTCAGAGTCTTTCTTTAATGTTGCTATATAGGTACAATCATTTTCTCCTTGATTTTGATATGGAGCTAGAAGTCTTTTTGTTGATGTTTTTAAAATATAAGATGCGGTAATTCGTTTGTTATCTTTAAAGAAAACATTGATGTCACTTAAAATGTTTGTTGGTTCTAACTCTAATACACTTTCTACTAATTTTTGAATAGATGCTAGACATTTTTCTTTATTTGAAAAGTCAATATTTTTAAAGTATTTTACTTGCATCATGATATTATTTGGATTTTGCATTCTGGTTAAAAATGCTTCTACTGCTTTTTCAGGATTTGGATGATTTAAAATGTTTTTGGTTAAATAAGCAAAGGCAACAATGAGGTCTTGGTCTTCTTTTTTACGACTTAAGAATGCATTTTCTAAATGTTTCATTGTATCTTCAAAAGTATATTCTATTGTTTCTTGCTTTGGTTTTTCCTCTTGTAATTCTTCTACTTGAGGCT
Organism: uncultured Bacilli bacterium; assembly: GCA_947586205.1. Classification (GTDB taxonomy): domain Bacteria; phylum Bacillota_I; class Bacilli_A; order RF39; family UBA660; genus Ventrenecus. The sequence goes on along the minus strand of CANPXO010000002.1, from coordinate 23,980 downwards.
CCTCAATTTTTAAATTATCAAATTCAATTAAGTAATCAGCCACTGTTCTTATATCTAAATCAGGCATAATTGCATATTTTTCTTCAATTCTTTTACGTTCATTTTCTTCATAATGTTCATAAGATACAATATTCTTTAATGTACTTTTTTCTTCCAATTCTTTGATAGCATTTTCTAATTTTTCTTTTTTACTAAAGATTCCTTTCCTTTTATATATAGGATTTTCTAATAAAGATAATTTTTCTTTGATTAAATTCATTTCTAAAGGAAGTTTAATGATTTCATATTTGTTTTTTAAAAGGCCTTGGTCTAATTCTAAATTTTTGATAAAGTCTACTAAAGTATGAATGCTTGTTTCTAAAACATTCTTGTCTTGTGTCTCTTGTAATACGTTTCGCCAATCTTCAATGGAAGTAGAAGAAATGCTCATTTGTTCTGGATAATCTTCTATTTTTTCAAATGGTTTCTTTTCTATTTCACTCATTTTTTCATTATATTCATTTTGTTTTTGAATATATTCATTGGTTAATTTTAATAAATTTTCATATGTGGTGTTTTGAACTTCAATTTTTTCTTCAATAATTTTTAACAGCAAAGAGAATGTTCTTTTTAGTTTTTTAATATAGTTTTGTTCAGAGGCTACAACCTCATCTACATTTAATTCTTCTAAGGGTTCTTCATTTTCAATGTAAATATCAGGAAGTTTTGATTTATATTCTTTTAAATCAATTTGTAATTTCTTTTTATTTTTTTTATAGTCATAATAAGTGGCTAAAAATTTCTCAGCATCTTCACTTGTTCCTGGTAAATATACTCGATCTAGAGAGCCATAGAATGGGTGTTTTATTGTAAAGACAATTCCTACTCCATCTTTTCCGTCATATAAAAAAGGTTCTTTTTTGTAAGAATTGAAGCCGTATTTATGAAAGATTTTTAATAATTCTTCTGTTTTCACTTTTCTTTGCCCCTTATCTTGTCTTCTATTATATCATAAAGATTTCATTTGTGGTATAGTCTTGTAAAATTCTCGAAAAAAACTTGACCTATGTTTTATATCTGTGGTATTATGTAATTGAAATGATAGCAGCAAATTCATTTTGAAAAGGAGGAATGTTATGAAAGTTACTGTTGTGAATCAAAAGAAAGGAAAGAAGAAAAAGAAAAAATCATATTATACAAGTCCCTATCTTTCTTCTATTGTTTTGTTAGTTCTAGGAATTGTCTTGTTGTTTCGATCTAAAGAAGTTGTCTCCATGGTTTTCAGTGTGATTGGTCTTTTGGTTTTACTATATGGAATTTATAAGTTTGTTCAGTATCAGAAAGCCAAAGAAGTTGTTGATTTCTTTAATGAAAGTTATTTGTATGTTTCGGTTGTTTGTTTTGTGTTAGGACTTATTTGTATTTTATTTTCTAATTTCTTTGCGACAATGATACAAATTATTTCAGGAATATGGCTCATTTTTGTGGGACTTCAAAAGTTAGAAGATGCATTCATGATAAAAGATACTCATTCCAGTTTATTTATTACAGATGTGATTGTCGGATTTGTCATTATTGCTTTAGGTGTTTATACACTTCTAGCTGATAACGTGGTATTCATGTTTATTGGTATAGCGATGATTTGTTATTCTTTACTCGATATTTATCAGACTTGGAAACAAAAATAATGTTTCCTTTTTTTATGACATAAATTTTTTTGAGCATAAAAAATCATTCCTTTTACAGAATGATCATTTTTTATTTCTTGGTTGTATTTCTTTTTGTTGATGTTGTTTTTGCAGTCGTCGTTTTTTTAGCTGTGGCTTTTTTCGTTGTTGTTTTTTTCGTTGTTTTACTTGTTGTTGATTTTGAAGTTTTTTTCTTAGTTGATGGACTTTTTTTCTCAACTTTTACAGGTTCTGATTCTTTTGTTTCAAGCATTTGTTCTTTCTCTTCTTCTTTTGGTAATTCTTTCTTATCTTCTTCTCCTGATTGTCTTGCAAAGTAAATGGTTCCTCCAATAATAGCTAATGCGATAACTAAAACAATAATAGGCGCCAGAAAATCACTTTTCACATCTTCGTAAAGAATTTCACCATTTTCACCAACAATGTCGGCAATTGGACTTACAAAATTATCTAGATTATAAGCTTCTTCAATTGCTTCTTTGATTGCATCATCATACTTGCTTGAATATCCTTTCGTAAATGATGTATTTCCGATGACATAATAAGGAACACCATCAGCTTCATCTCCCATTTTTTCTGCTGCCTTTTCAAATAAGTCTTGATATTCTTTATGATTTTTATCATCCACGGTTATATTGCGAAGCTCAAACATATCTTTATATTTACTATCTTTTTTTAATTCTTTGAAAAAGGCTTTTGCTTCTCGACAATGTGGACAAGTAGTTTGAGAAAAAAGATAAATTGTTACTTTTCCTTTCGCTTCAACATTGGTAAGAAAAACCCCAAAACAAGTAATGAATATGGCTAGCAATCCTATAATTTTCTTTTTCATTTTTTACATCTCCTCGTATTTTATATTATAGCAAAGCATTTTATAATTTACTAGTATTTTTCAATCATTTTTCATCAAAAAAAGAATGATTACTCACTCTTTAAACTTGGATTATATTTGCTTTGAGCTTTGGTTAGTTTTGTCTCGGCAACATTTTCTACTGTATACATATTTTCATTACTCATTAATGTGTATAAGTCGTTTTGAAGTGTTAATGTTTCGGTTAAAGCAACTTCAAAAGCTTGATGAACATTTTTTGTTCCTGATTCAATCGTGCCATGAAGGAATAAATCTGCTAGACATTTTAAATCCCATAGAATTCCTTCTAGCATTGTTTTATTATCCATGTTTATTCTCCTTTCAATAAGTTATAAAATGTTTCATAAAGACTATCGCATTTCTTTTCCATCTTTTTTAAGATGTTTGTCTCGTCTGATTCTGAAACACATTCTTTGTTAATGCATAAGTGTCTTTTAAAATATTCTAAATGACCTAGTGCATCTTCAACATATAATAATTCTTTCTCGCTCATATTTTTCACCCATCTTTAATATGGTGCAAAGGTTAAAAAAAATACTTCAAATTTTGAAGAATTTTTAAAATAAAGTCATTTGTTCTATTTGAGGAATTTCTTTTTTATAATCTTTGATAATCATATCCATATCTGTAAGAAGATGAGCTTCACTACATCTTTTTAAGAAAAGTTCCATAAGATGTCTAAAGTGAAGAGTGTTACAAATATGTTTACTTCCATAAACTGCTTGATAATCTTCTTTAAGTCCAGGATATAATATATCTAAAGCATTATAGTAATAATCTCTTTGGTTTGTTCTTAAAGTCATTCCCATTTTGGTATAAATAAATTTGGCATCAGCTTGTTTGGATTTGCTAATCATGTTCAAAATATTTTCTTCGGTATCGGTTAAAAATGGTAAGACAGGAGTCATTAATACACCCGCATAAATTCCATTTTTTCTTAGTTCTTCTAAGACTTCAAATCTTCTTGTGGAACTAATAACATTTGGTTCTATTTTTCTTGCAAGTTCATCTTCATAAGTCGTAATAGATATTTTGATAATCACGCTGTTGGAATCGCTAATTTGTTTTAGTAAATCAATATCTCTTAAAATTAAATCACTTTTTGTATCAATCGATACTCCAAAACCATACTTAGCAATTAATTCTAAAGCTTTTCTTGTAAGTTCTAGTTTTTCTTCTTCTGGATTGTATGGGTCAGATAGAGTTCCAAAGGAAACCACACCTTTTAATTTTTTGCTTTTTAATTCTTCTTCTAAAATTTCTAAAGCATTTTCCTTGATTTTTACTTTGTCAAAATTTTCAATATGATAAGCTTCACATCTAGAATCACAGTAGATGCAACCAAAAGGACAACCTTTATATAAATTCATGTGATAATCAATTCCAAACCATCTAGAACCTTGATCTGACTTTGTCATAATGGTCCGAGTTTTTAAAACTTCCATGAGGATTACCTCACTTTCTCTTTTCATACTTTTATTATAAAGGATTTTTAAATCAAATGCAAACATTTGTTGCTATAGGTGAAGTTTAATGCGTATAAAGATATGTTAAATTTTTATCAGAATATAATAAAGTTTCGCGTTTATATAATCATAAACAGAAAACTGCAAATTGTTTTTTTCTTCAAAAAATATGTAATAAGTCCCTGTGTTATCAAAAACTGGTAGTATTTCATCATCAAATACTTTTTGGGCTTCTTCTGTAAAATAACTTTCTATTTTTGACAAATGTTCTTCAAAATTATGACTATTTCTAATTCTAATATATTCCATTGTAATATTTTTGTCTTCGTTAGGAGATACAGAATAAGAGTAGATAGCTATTTGATCATCTTCGTATAAAGTTTTTGATGAATCTAAAAATGGTAGTTTAGCGTTCAAGTGTTTGTCTATATTATAAATGACATCATCACCTTTATATAAAAAGGCAAAAGCCACAATCACACTAAAAAAACAAGCAAATATCAACAAACAATATTTTAATATTTCTTTCATAGATACCTACTCTCCTGCCACTCTAGAAATATATAGCAAATACATTTGATTTGTTTTTGTATCATATAATATAATTCTATAATTATGCTTTGTTTCTCTTAAAATATAATAATTATCTTGATTAATCATTGTATCTGATAAAACATCTTCAAAGTAAGGAGGATGAATAGAAGTTTTTATATATTCTATTTCTTTTATAAAAGAATTAAAATCTCGACTCATTGGAATCAATTGTTCTAAAACGTACTCACCTTCTGATTTTGAAAAAGTGAACACCCATTTCACACAACGTTCCCCGTTATCATAATCGCAGTACACATCTAAATATTTAGGAAAAGTTAAATTAAAAGCTTCTAAAGCATTATTAACATTAATATTGGTAGTAAATTTATCCATAGAAAAATGGTGAACAATAGGATTTTTGATAATCATTACTCCTGTTGCTAATATAATGATACATATAATAACTAATATGACTATGTTTTTGTTTTTTTTCATTAACATAACTCTTCCTTTTAACTTTTTTATTTAATTCACTGTACAACTATTCTAAAACTTAACTCAAAATTGTATGTATTTAGTTTATTTTGCTGAACTTAATGAAACCTATATTTTTTACTTCAATAATTTCCACTTGACCATCTTTTAATGGAATTTTTTCGATTGGATTAAATTTTGTGATATTTCCTTCTTTATAATATTTTAATTCTTCAAAGCCTGTTTCAAATGCTTGGATTGGATAGCCTCCTAAAATTAGGGATAATTTGGCTGAACCAATCTTGGTACAATAAAAATAGCCTAGAAGAAATACCATAAGAATGGATATAAAAATAGGGTAATTCTGTTTTGTTTTCAAAAAATTCCTTATATTGATGATTAAGAATGCTATTAATAAAGCAAATGTAATTTGAAGAGATAGCTTCGGAACTACTGTTAACACAGGAATATAACACATGATAAAAGTGTATATGTAGAAAATATATTTTAAAATTTTTTCTTGTTTTTGCTTTTTGCTTGCTAATTTGATTGCATACCATAAATAAAGAATGAGAAGACCATTTAATATGATCCATAAGATATTAGCAATTGGATGCAGCTTTAATTCTTCTTTTAAATAAACGATGGAAGAATAAGGAATGCCAAATGTTTTTGATAAGGCAATTAAATTTATGATTGTCATAATTAAATTTAAGCCAAAAAGAACTATTCCAGTTTTTCTTAATTTCTTTTTCATTAAAGTAAAAATTTCAATATAAATAAATATGTGAAAAATTAGAATTATATAAAACATAATTTTCATCTCCAATTTCATTATAGCTTAAATTTAATCATAAGAAAAGATGCTTTTTGGCACCTTAATCATTACTGTTACTATTTCCAAATATTCTTAATAAATCTATAAATAAATTAATGAAATCTAAGTATAATTGTAATGCACCATAAATAGCTAAGTTATCTTCTGGAAGTCCTGAGTCTGCAAGACATTTTATTTTTTGAGTATCATAAGCTGTAAATCCAATAAAGACAATAACCGAAATAATTGTTGCAACTAATTCCACTGTACTATTTTGGGTAAAGATATTTACCACGAAACATAGTAATACGCCAATTAATGCCATGAACAATAATGTTCCAAATCTACTTAAATCCATTTTGGTTGTAAAACCAATAAGTGCGAATACTCCAAACAAGACTGCTGCAATTAAGAATACATAAATAATGGATTGTAAATCATAAACAATGAAATAACTTGAAAATGTAAGTCCACTTACAAAGGCATATAATGCAAAACAAATTTTTGCTGACACAGGTTTCATTTTTGTGATGCGCGCTGATAAGACAATTACAAGAACAAGTTCAGCAATTAATAAAACCCATAACCACCCTGAAGCAAATACATTCATAATCATGTTTGGATTTAATGCAACAACAATACCTGTTACGAATGTTATCATTAAACCTATAAACATCCAACCAAAAACTTTTGACATTAAAACTTTTATATCCATACTAACCTCCTTTTTCTTGTCCTATTATATCATTATTCGGTAGGTTTGTAAATTATCTCCAAAGCTAATAAAAAGCAAGATTAGACATTAAATCTAAAATAGACAATGTCTCCATCTTGCATTAAGTAATCTTTTCCTTCAATATATAATTTTCCAGCTTCTTGAACTTTTTTCTCATCTTTTAATTCTTCTAAGTCATTGTATTTCATAATCTCTGCTTTGATAAAACCACGTTCAATATCGCTGTGAATAAGTCCGGCACATTTCTTGGCATTCATTCCTTTTTTAAATGTCCATGCTCGGCATTCATCTTTTCCAGCTGTGAAAAATGTTTGAAGTCCAAGTAAGTCATACGTTGCAAAAATAAGTTTATCTAACCCGCTATAAGGAATACCGACTTCACTCAAAAATTCTTTTTTCTCGCTTTCTTCTAACTCAGAAAGTTCACTTTCCATCTTGGCACACATGACAATGACACTTGCATGTTCTTTCTCTGCATAAGCACTTACTTGCTCTGTGTATTCATTTTTTCCTAAAACAGCATCTGATTCATTTACATTCGCGACATAGATGATAGGCTTAGCGGTAATAAAACTAAAGTTTTTAATCACAAGACTTTCTTCTTCAGTTAAATCTAAATGACGAATTGGTTCATTTTTAAGTAAAGACTCTTTACATTTTACTAAAGTTTCATATTCTAAAACCGTTTCTTTTTCTTTGGTAGTCGCGGCTTTCTTGGCAATCTTTTCTAACCTGCTTTCAATGATTTCTAAATCAGATAAAACTAATTCTACATTAATAATTTCCATATCACGTACAGGGTCAATACTACCGCTTACATGAATAATGTTTTCATCTTTAAAACACCGAACGACTTCAACAATGGAATCTACTTCACGGATATGAGATAAGAATTTATTTCCTAAACCTTCTCCTTTACTTGCACCTTCTACTAATCCAGCAATGTCTGTAAACTCAAATGTTGTAGGCACTGTACTCTTTGGAATATAAAGACTTTCTAGAAATTCTAGTCTTGAATCTGGAACTGTGACGACTCCGACATTTGGATCAATGGTTGCAAACGGATAATTCGCGGCTAAAATGTGTTTTTTGGTAATCGCATTGAAAAGTGTAGATTTTCCGACATTAGGAAGTCCTACAATACCTGCTTTTAATGACATATAACAAACCCTCTTTCTAATTATAATACAGTGATACCATTAATTCCTAATGGTAAACCAACGACATACCACAATACTAAAATTGCTACTAAAGTGATACAAGTAACAACAGCATAAGGTACTTGGAAACGAATAGCTTTAAAAAGACCAATCGTATCATCTTCTTTTGCATATAGATTTAACATGGCTAAATATACCACAAAGTAAGCCATCAATGGAGTAAGTCCCATCGTGACTGATTCACCAAAACGGAAAATCACTTGAACAAATTCAGGACTTATTCCAGCATTCATAAATACTGGTATGACAACTGGGGATAAAACAGCCCATTTACTAATCGATGATGGTAAGACAATCGTTGCTAATAAAGATACGACAAATAAAAGTAAAATTAATGGTAAACCTTGGAAGCTTAATACTCTGAAGATATTCGCAAGATAGCCAACTATAATAGTTCCAATGTTTGTTTTTCGAAATAAACTAATGAATACAGATGCAAAGAAGATTAAAACTAAAGTTCTTCCAATTCCATCTAAGGAATGTCCTAACATATCTATAAATTCTTTATGATTTTTGATGTTTCTGGCACCAAGTCCATAGAATAAACCTAAAATGATAAAGAAGATGGTAACGATAAAGACAAAGCCATTAGAGAAGAATGAATTGTAACTAAATAGCTTATCAACATAAAGTGTTTGGCTGTTGTCTAAGAGATTTCCTGAGAATGGAAGTCCTGGAATAATATTATAAAGGAAAATTAAGACATAGACACCAGCAGCAAGTCCAGCAAAAACAAGTCCTCTTGTTTCTCTTTTATTTAAAGGTCTTTCTTCAATCTCTTCTTCTTCCTCTACTTCATATTTACCAAACTTCGGTGCAATATATTTTTCGGTTAATGATGTAAGAACCGCGGCAAGAAGTAACACAGCGACTAACATGATGAAGACTCCACTTATAGATGCCATTCGATATCCTATATCAATCACTCTTGCTGATACAAGCGACAAACTAAGAAGGGAACTATCCACACTTGTGAATATCACCGAAAGCCCTTGTCCACAGGTGAGTCCTGCAAAGGCGGCGACGACTCCTATGAGAGGATTTCGCTTACCATATTTAAAGATTAAAGCACTCACTGGAAGTATAGCAACATAAGTTAAATCACCAAAGACACTCGCGAAGATACTTCCAAAAATAAGTAAGAATGTCACCGTGTTTTTCTTCATTTTCTTGGTTACACAAGTAATAGCTGTTTTTAAAAAACCACTCTTTTCCATAACACCAATACCGATTAAGATAATAATTAAAGTACTTAGTGGAGTAAAACCAACAAAGTTTGCAACCGTATCAGAGAAGATGTATTTTAGTCCCTCTAAACTTAATAGGTTATCCACACTAACTAGTTCTCTTGAATATTCTAAAGTTGTTGAATTTACATGATAAACTTCTGTTTCAAAATCTAATAAATTTAAGATTCCACTTAATAAAATCGTCACGACAATTAAAACCATAAAGGTCATGATTGGATGTAATGTTATTTTTTCTTTCATTTTACTCATTTGTATCACCTATTATTTTTTTCAACTTTCGTTCAAACTCTAGACGGTCTAACATCACTTCACGTCCACAGTTTAGACATTTTAATTTGATATCTACCCCTACTCTAGTAATGACCCATTCGTTTGTCTTGCAAGCATGCGGCTTTTTCATGATAACATGGTCATTTAGTTTATATTTCTTTTCCATTATGCACCTCAATCTGATTGTATGGAATTTTGATATTTTTTTCTTCATACTTCTCTTTTATTTTTTTTAACATCATTCTTTTTGTACTCCAACGATTGGCTGATTTACAGTAAACTATTATAGCATAATTTATAGATGATGAGTCAAGAGAATTTATTCCTAAATAACCGGAATTATCAAAGATGAGTTTTTCTTTGATGCTTTCTTTAATGACTTCTTGTAAGGCATCCTCTACCTTCTTTGTTTCTTCTTCATAAGCAGTTGGAATTTCAAGTAGAACTCCGGCATCATTTTGAGAATAGTTTTCTACCGAAGACATATTACGATTGGCAAAAGTATAAATCTCACCTGTTACTGATTTGATTTTGGTACTTTTTAAAGAGATATCGACAACGGTTCCTTCAAAACCATTCACTTTAATGTAATCACCAATAGAATAATAGTTATCTAAAATGATTGTGATTCCACCCATTAAGTCTTGAGCAGTATCTTGTAAAGCAAGACCTAAAACTACTCCAGCAATTCCTAAAGAAGCAAGAATTCCATTGGTATCAATTCCAAATTTGTTTAGAATCATCATAATCGCGATGGCATAGATAAAGAATTTGATAATTTTTGCAAATAACTCCATGATAGTTGTTCTTTTCTTTTGGTCTTTGGAATGTCCTCGATTTAATATTTTTTTGATAAAAAAGCAAGAAAACCTGGAAACCACGATGGCAAGAACAAGAATAATCACAGATGTTACTATTTTTTCATCTAATAGAAAAGCAAGAATTTCTTTCATATTATTCCTCAATTCTAATTCCTAAAATTTCAAGTATTCTTTCTAAATCTTTTTCTGAATCATAAGGAATTTCTATTTTTTTAGCATTGATTTTAACTTTTGTTCCTACTTTTTCTCTCATTAAACGTTCATAAATAGATGCACGAATGTTTTTGGTTTCATGAGTTCTTACTTGTGTTTGTTTTTTTGGTAAGTTTTCTTCTTGAATGATTTCTTCTAGTTTTCTTACACTTAGAGATTCTTTCACGACTAAGTCAGCAAGGTCTTCTACTTTTTCATTATCTTCTAGTTTACTTAAAGCTCGTGCATGGCCCATACTCAAATTTTTCTTTTTTACAGATTCTTTCACATTTTCTGGTAATTTTAAAAGGCCTAACATATTGGTAACATAACTTCTACTTTTTCCAAATTTTTTAGCAAATTCTTCTTGGGTAAATTTTTCTAGATTAATGATATTTTGGTATGCTTGAGCTTCTTCAATTGGGTTTAAATCTTCTCTTTGAATGTTTTCTAGAAGAGCAACTTCCATCATTTCTTGATCATTAAAATCACGAATAATCGCTGGAATTGTTTCTAAACCAGCTAGACGTGCTGCACGAGTTCTTCTCTCACCTGCAATTAGTTCATATCCTTTAATTGATTTTTTCAAAATAACTGGTTGGATGATTCCATGTTCTTTGATAGACTCGGCCATTTCTTGTAAAGATTCTTCGTTAAACGTTTTTCGTGGTTGGTAAGGATTGCTGCGAATCTCATCAAGTTTTACTTCTAAAATATCACTTTTCTTGGCACTGGATACAATGTCTTTTTCAAAGTTTTCAAAATTAATGACTTCATTGGAAAAGAGTTGTTCTAAGCCCTTTCCTAAAGCTTTTCTTTTAGTCTCCATTTCGACTAATCACTTCCTTTGCTAAATTTTCGTAAGCAAGTGTAGCTCGACTGGTGGGGTCATAATCACTAATAGGTTTTCCGTGGCTTGGTGCTTCTACTAAACGAACAAGTCGAGGAATAATGGTATTGAATACTTTTGATTTAAAACATTTTCTTACTTCTTCAATGATTTCTAATCCAATGTTGGTTCTTCCATCTAACATGGTAAGTAACACACCTTCAATTCTTAAGTCGGGATTCATGTTTGATTGAACTAAAATGATTGAATTTAAAAGTTGAGTAATTCCTTCTAGAGCAAAATATTCACATTGTACAGGAATGATTACTGAGTCACTTGCAACTAAAGCATTCATAGTTGATATTCCTAAAGATGGTTGACAATCAATGATGATGTAATCATAGTTATCTTTGATTTCTGCAACTGCATTTCTTAGTTGTTCATTCTGATGAAATGTGTTGTCTTCAAGCATTTTTTTCACAAATTCTACATCAACACCAGCAAGATTAATTGTTGCTGGGATAATGGATAAATTTTTAAATTTAGTTTTAATAATTGCACTTTTAATGGGACAAACACCTGTGATAACATCATAGATATCGTTTTCAAAGTCATTATTATTTAACCCAAGTCCACTCGATGCATTTCCTTGAGGGTCTAAATCTATTAATAAAGTTTTTTTATTTTCTTTTCCTAATGCTGCGGCGAGATTAATACTTGTTGTAGTCTTTCCAACACCACCTTTTTGATTTACTAATGAAATAATTTTTGCCATAATACCACCTTCTAATTTTAAGTCAATATCATTTTATCATAAGAATAGATTTTTGTCTTTAGAAAATCAAAAAATATTTTTAGATGGTGATTAAATTTCATTTATGATTATTTTCGATATATTAAATTATGGAGTAAGAATGACACGAAAACTATAAAATCCTTGGGCATGACCGAAAGTATTGCTAAAAGCCATCAAACCAGCTCCAGAACCATGAAGATAATCTCCACCACGAATAAACCATGGATAACCACTTGTTACTATATAAGCCATATCACCATAGAAACTACTTGATTTCCTTGAAGAATTAGCAGAAGTAACTAGATAGAATGGTCCAACTTCTTTTGTGGCATCACCAAATTTTCCAATGAAATAGTAACCATCCTTTGTATTATAATTATAAGTATCATAGTAATTAGAATTTGGCCATGGGTAGCCATTAGTAGTTTCTGAGTCAGTGGTACTATCACAATTATAACAACTGTATTTTCCAATAAAACCAGAATTATATTTACTGCTGCGTCCACTTGTTGGCGTTAAATCATTTGCACTAGTTTGCATGACTCCCATGACATATTCCCAAGCTCCACCAGCCATATCAAATACTCCATAATAATCTCCTGTAGTACTTGCTTTTGTACTATTTGGGTCATTGTAATTATAAGAATATTGACCATTATTATTTAAAGATGCATTATCAGTTTTATGACATTCTAAATCATTCCCTGTATATCCACAAGTTGGTTGATTTTTAGCTGCAAAACCAGTTACAAAATTTGCATTATTATTAAACATAATATTTTGACAGAGAATATTTTTACATAAACCATACTTCGAATTTGCTAAATAAGCCAGTGCTCCCCATTCCATATTTTTCATCATGTGACTATCTAATTCTCTTTTATAATTATAAGTAGTATAAAAAGCATGAGCTATCCTAATACCTCTCCAACTATATACATTGGGTTTAATAATAACTCTATCAGAAGCAATAACATCTTTTTGTGCTTCCTTACTAGTCCAGTTACTTGTATCTAAACTGGTAACATCATCATTTTGATTATATCCTGTCTCAAACTTCCCGACCCAGAATCCATTACAATCAAAAGATACAAATGCAGGATGGGTAAGCCATGAACCTTTTGTACTTCCTGTTACAATTGGCACATTTTTATTTACAAATCTTATATTAATTGCTTGTTGATGATTTAATTCTTTTTTTTGAGTTGTATCCTCCACTACTCCTAAATCTGCTTCTATTGCAGTAAATTTATTTGTTTCTTCTTCCCCATTCCATATTTCATATTCATATCTTGGAATCCATACAAAGTAACTTTCAATATTACTTTCCGGTATTTCTTCATTTACTTCATAATCTTCTTTACTCTTTAATATAACTGCATTGGCCCATTTTTGATTAGAATAGTCATACCATTCTTTTGTTAAATCTGCTTTCAACGCATGCCCATTTGTTTCATCAAAAGTAATAGCTACTAATTCATTTCCTAAATCTGGTATGGCTCCATTTAATGTACTATCTACATATAATTTATCAAAATATAAATAACATTTTGTTTTCGTTGTACCAATATCTTTGATTTCAATACTCCATTTTTCTTGGTTCCAACTGATATGACTTCTTTTACTGGAATCTGTGATATCTTCACAGTAACTTTTTGATGTATCCAAACTATAATCACTCTCTTTATTTGGTATATCTTTTTGTAGTTCATCACCTACATATACCATGAATCTCAAGTCTCCCATATCTTGAACCTCACCATTAATCACATTTTGATTTGTTTTCACTTCAAAGATTGCAAATGTTCTATACAGAATTGCAACTGATATCAGAAATAAACAGATTAATGTAAACACTATTACTCCAATCTTTTTATTATCTTTCTCTTTAAATTTTTCTAGTTTCATATTTAACCTCTTTCTAATTTATGGTTTCATTATAGCATAAATGTAGTCAATGTGACTACATTTTTTATAAATTTGCTATGAAATAATTATGAAGAGTATTACATTAATGAATGTTTTTTAAAGAAAGGAACATTGTTTTGATGAAAATTTATGAACCAAAAGATTTTAATTTTAACGAAAATATAAATGAAACGATTGTAAAGAATATTATAAAATATCGAAAAGAAAAAGGCTTAACTCAAGAAGCCCTAGCTCATTATGCGGATCTATCTAATGAATTTGTAAGACGTGTAGAATCTACCAAAGGAAAAAGAGCATATTCCCTATACTCTGTTTATAAAATTGCTAAAGTGTTAGATGTTAGCATTGATAAGTTATTTGAAGAATAGTTTTTTTCTAATGACTTTTGAATTATAAGACCTGTTATTTATATAGCTCGATATTTTTTGATTATTGTTAGAGGTTTCAATTTCCTGTTGTTGCATTCATATTTTTTGGATATAATAATTATTAGATATGAGGAGGTTATTGATATGGAGAAAAAAGAGATTACTAAATTTCCAAAAGGTTTTTTTCAATTGAAAAGACCAACAATAACTACTAGTGAGGCTTTAAAAGATGTAATTCCTTTTAAATGGGAAACAAATACTAAAAAAAAATTATCAAGTAGTAAAGATAAAAGGGCTAGTTTTTACTTGGCATTCTACAAAGGTAGTTGATAACTAGCTCTTTTTGTTTATAAAAATATTGCAAAAAATTTGTAAGACGTGTAGAGTCTACAAAAGGAAAAAGAGCATATTCTCTATACTCTGTTGATAAATGTTAAAGCATTAGATGTTAATATTGATAAGTTGTTTGAAGAATAATTGTTATCTTTCCAATGGCTCTAGTATTGTAGTTGTTTTGCACTTATTTCCCACTAATTCTTCTTGTTCATTTAAGCAATAATATTTAATGGCATAATCTGTCTTTTTATAGCAATAATCACCATTGTTCATTGTTCCTGCTGGGCAACTTCTTCTTGTTAAAGCATCTGGTGGTGTACCGAGTATACATGATGCTGAACTTCCATCTGCATAAAAGAATGAATAGGAACATTTATGATTTACACTATCTAAAGTGCTTGTTACAACATCAGACATTGATGCACAAAGACTATCGCCATAATATTTTTTGTACTCTTCCATATTTGCTGCACAGAAGTACTCAGTTTCCATAGGTTCTCTTGTTGTACTAAGGCAATATTTATCATCGCCGTTAGAAGTATATTCATACCCTTCTGGACATGTATACTTTATCCAAGCATCTAAATATTCCGTAATTACACATTTGTTTTCATTTGTTAATGTGAACCCTGTTGGGCAATAAAGTTCTTTTGGTTTTTCTTCAGGTTCCGGAGTACTTGGTTGAGGTTCAGGTGTTGGTGTTGGTTGTGGAGTAGTAGGCTTTGGAGTTGCTGCAGGTTTTGGAGTTTCAGGCTGTGGTTCTACTGGTGTTTCTTCTTTTGATACTTCCTCTTCTTGCTTAGGTTCCTCTTTTGGAACAGTTTCGACAACTTTTGGAATTGAATATTCTTCAGTAGTAATCTCAGCATTTTCTGGTTCCATGATATTCACTACAGAGGAAACCGCGGCAAAAGTAACGGCAAGGCCTACAATTACTCCATATAAATGTTTTCTAAAAAAGGATTTTAATAATTCACAAAAATAATCAAAAATTCCATCTTCTGCTTCCTCTTTGATTTCCCCGAATAGCCATGTGAACAACGGATGTTCTTCTTCGTTTAATTTGGCATCACAGGCAACACATTTTTTGTTTTTCTTATCATTTTTTACTCCGCATTTCCAACAATAAATATATTTCTCATTCTTCTTTTTCATTTTCCTCACCATAATCAACATAATACACATATATTTTTACTTTTTCTTCTTTCTTGTCATGATTCGAAAGAATATAATAATTATTTTCTTTAAGGTTTACTGTTAATGTATAACGGTCTTCTTTAGCATGCTCTTCTGTTTCTAATAGATTATTTGATTCATCATAATATTCTAAATCTAATGTTTCTACTCGATTTGGAACATAGACTGAAACATCTACTTCTTCTTTGGGAGGTTTTTCTTGAAGCTCATTATCAATGAGAACATAATAAGTGTCTATTTCTTGGTTGTATTTGACAATGTAGTCTTCTCCTTGTAACACTCTTAAATTCCAACCCATAGTGCAAACCATATAAATTCCTATTCCTAAAACAAGAAGAACAAAGAAAGCTTTCACAAGTTTACTGTCGAAAAATATATCAAGCGTTATAAAATCTTTGACTGTGGTATAAGCTTCTAGAATTACATCAATACCAGATTTTTTGGCATTTGCTTTTTCTTCCTCAGTAAACTTTCTTCCACATTTCTTGCAATAATTTGCTTTTCGCATATTTTTCTTTTTACAGGACTCACACTTCATACTACAACTACTCCTCTAATCGTTAAGAATATTTTACTCTTGTTCTTATCATTTTTCAATCATGAAGCAAACAGTGTTTCAAATGATTTTAGTTCTTTGTCAGAATAATTTCCAGTTTTTCTAAGAAAGTTTATCAAAGGTTTTGGACTATCTTGTAAAAAATAGTTTAGAAAAGTAAGACAAAATCTTTCGATAGAATTACCAGAAATTTTATGATTTTCTTTTAGATATCGAAATGCTTCTTCGACATTGATTTCATAATAATAAAATTCTACGTTGCTTTCGAATGTTGTTTCTTTTGAAATCCATTTTTTATAAGCAGATTTTTCTGTTACAAAGTTTATAATGATTTGACTTCTAATCACGTTTTCTTTTTGAGAAATAGGATTGTAAGAAAATAATGGACAATCATTGATGCAACATAAAACATTTTCATTTTTCATTCCAAATCTCTCCTTTCTGCATGACATTAAATCACAAAAGACAAGAGAAATGCAAATCGAAAAAAGCTCTATTTTGGGTCATTTTCTTGCAGATTTTGAAAATCTGCTTAGCAAATTTTGAAAATTTGCAGGGTTTTTGGCCTAAAAATGCAAAATTTAGCACTTTTGCCCATTTATTTTGTCGAATCATGTCAGTTTGAGTCTATGGGTGTCGAAAGTCCTATATTTTTCCTATTTTTTATAAAGAAAACACCAGACTTTGAATCTGATGTTTTATGTTATTCATGATTATTTTCTTTTTCTTCAATCGCTGCTTCTAACTCTTCTTTTGTCATTTTGGAATAGCCTTTAATTTTTAAATCTTTTGCTTCTTCTCTTAACTTGGAAAGAGTTGGTGCATCTCCGATATTGAAATCATTTTCATTTTCGATTTTTCCTGTACGAACAAGTTCATCAATTTGTTCTTTGGTAATTGTTTCTCTTTCAATTAAGGTATTACTTAAAAGCATTACTAAATCTTCATTTTCTTTTAAGATTTTCTTAGCTTTTTCATAACATTCCATTATAATTTTACGAGCTTCTTGGTCAATTTCTAAAGCAACTTGGTCTGAATAATTTTTTGTTTTGTTGTAATCTCTTCCTAAGAAAACATTTTCACTAGAATTTGATTCATAACGAATTGGTCCTAAGTCACTCATACCATATTCAGTAACCATACTTCTTGCTAAACTTGTCGCATGCTTGAAGTCGTCACTAGCACCTGTTGTAATATCATCTAGGAATAACTCTTCAGCAGCACGTCCTCCTAAACCGCTAGTAATCATGGCAAGCATTTCATTTCTTGTATATCTTGTAATGTTATCTTCTTTTGGAGTATACGCTGTATAACCACCAGCCATTCCACGAGGAACAATGGTAATTTTTTGAACTTCCATCGCATCTTTTAATTTTAATCCTAAGACAGCATGTCCTGATTCATGAACTGCGGTTAACCATTTGATTTCATCACTTACTTTTCGAGATGTTTTTGCAGGTCCCATTAATACACGGTCCGTTGCTTCATCAATATCTTGTAATGTAATTTCCTCTTGATTTTTTCGAACGGCAAGTAAAGCAGCTTCATTCATTAAGTTTTCAAGGTCTGCTCCTGAAAAACCTGAAGTTCTTTGAGATATACTTTTTAAATTAACAGAAGGTGCTAAGATTTTATTTTTGGCATGAACATTTAAAATAGCTTCTCTTTCTTCGGTATCTGGTAAATTTACGGTAACTTGTCTATCGAAACGTCCTGGACGAAGAAGGGCTGGGTCTAAGACATCTGGTCTGTTTGTAGCTGCGATGATAATAATTCCTTCATTCGCTCCAAAACCATCCATTTCTGTAAGTAATTGGTTTAGTGTTTGCTCTCTTTCATCATGTCCTCCACCAATTCCTGAACCTCTTTGTCGACCAACGGCATCAATTTCATCAATGAATATTAAGCATGGAGCATTTCTTTTGGCTTCTTTAAACATATCACGAACACGACTTGCTCCAACACCCACGAATAACTCCACGAAGTCTGAACCACTGATATAATAGAATGGAACGTTTGCTTCGCCTGCTACTGCTTTTGCAAGTAAAGTTTTACCTGTTCCTGGAGGACCTACTAATAAGACACCTTTTGGAATTCTTGCTCCAAGTTTTTGGAATTTTTTAGGATTCTTTAAGAAATCAATAAGCTCGGCAACTTCTTCTTTTTCTTCTTTTAATCCGGCAACGTCTTTGAATTTGACTTTTCCACCATCACTAGATAATTTAGCACGACTCTTTCCAAAGTCCATACTTCCTTTATTAGAATTCGCCATCTTCATAAAGATAAAGTATGTTGCCCCGACTAAAATGACTAAAGGTAAAATATTAATAATGATATAAAGCCATGATACACTTCCTGGATCCGGATTGGTTTCATATACTTTTAAATTATTCGATTCGGCATATTTAACGATACTATCCATCTCAGCTTCGACAACCGTAGCTTTAAATTGTTCGTTTTCTTTATATGAATTTAATTTACCTTCAATATAGAAAACACTTTCTTCTCCACTTGGAGTAATTGTGATTTCCGTCACATTCTTATTTGCTATCTCCGTCATAAGTTCGCCCGTAGTGATTTTATTGGTTACTGTTCTACTTAAATTTAAAACAGATAATACCCCAAAAATGACTAAGACTAAAATTAAATACGGAAATATATTTTTCATTGTATTTTGTTTGTTTTTTTTCATTTTTTCTTTCCTTCCTTTTTTATATACTTGTATATTATATCATAGTTTTCTGATTTTTCTAAATCGTATTTCGATTTTTTCATACCTAACACCCACAGTACTGTATTGTTGGAGTCTATTAGAATCGGAATTTCATCTTTTTCTTCCTTTTCTAAGTGAGCATCTATGAATATATCTTTGAGTTTTCGACTTCCATTTAAGTTTTTCACTTCCATTTTCATTCCGGGTTTTCGTGTGGTTATATATAATGGGAATTTGATATCTTTGGAGTTTAAATGGATCTCGTAGTTACTTTTCATGGTATATTCTTTTTCTTTTTGAATCACACTTCCATCTGGTAATGTTACAGTATCTTTTAATTCTATGAAAAATGGTTCACTTTCTTTCTTATCTTGTAACCAAATGCTATTTTTATTCTTTTTTAATTCTTTCTTTTTTGGAAATGTAAGAGTATCTCTTTCTTTTTCATTTCGTATCATGTCTAATGCTAAGGATGTATGTTTATCTGTGATACTTTTTAATTCTTCTTTATAAACTTTCTTAAAATAATGTTTTAGAATTCTTTTTTGTTCTTGTTCTGATTTTTTTAAAAATAGTTCTTTATTGATTTTGTTATCTTCTATGATGTTTTCTGTTTTTTCTTCAAGTAATTTTTCACTTTCTAATAACGTATTAGAAAATTTCAAAAATTTAGAAATGTACTTTGGTTCCTCTTCTTCTAAAAAAGGAATGATGGTATGGCGAATTCGATTTCTTAAGTAATGATTGCTTTCGTTCGTTTCATCCGTAACATAAGGAATATTATTTTTGTCTAAATATTCTTTGATTTCTTTCTTGCTTAAAGATAATAATGGTCTTACTAATGTGACACCATCCCAAGTACTTACTCTTTCAATACCAGCATATCCTTTTAAAGTGCTTCCTCTTAGAATACGCATCAGTATTGTTTCAATTAAATCATCGCCATGATGGGCTGTGAATAAGTAGTCTCCATGATGTTCTTTCATGACTTTTTTTAAAAACGCATACCTTTTTTCACGTCCTTCTTCTTCTGAAAACTTATTATTTTTATAGCTTTCAATTTTATAAAATTCACATGGGATTTCAAGAGTGAATAAGTAGTCTCTTACAAACTTTTCTTCTTTCTCATTTCCAGCTCTTGTATTATGATTTACATGAGCGCATAAAATACGAATCTTTTTTTCTTTTTGCACTTCTTGTAATAAGTGAAGAAGATACATGGAATCAGGACCACCTGAAAAGGCTACCACACATAAACTATTTTCTTTTAACACACTTTTTAAAAAAACGCTTGCTTCTTTCATACATCACCTTTTAAAAACAAGTCTATTGTATATCATTCTATATCGTTTTGCAAGAGTTTTTTAGCACTTTAAAGTTTAGAGTGATAATTTTAATACTTTTTTATTGCATCTTAATCCATTTAATACGTTGGAAATGCTTTATATTAAAGGATACTCAGTATGTAGTTTTCACAAAATCAAAGTTTTTGTTTGGTCAATTTTACACGAAATCAAGATTTATTTTTTGCATATTATACACGAAATCGAGATTTTTGCAACTTTAAGATGTTTTTTTATGTAAAGCACCTTCTCTTATTTTCACATTGGCATTTAATTCTTCATAAGCATTCGCGACTACGATAAAAGCATTCGGGTCAATAATTTCTATTCCTTCTTTCATTCGATAATAGTCTTTCGAATGGACTCCACATATTATAAGTTTGGCTTTCTTTTTTGAGTAACCTCCCACAGAATCGACAATGGTAACATCATATCCATTTTCCGTTAAAAATTCTTTTATATCTTTTAATTTTTTTGATGTGATATAAAAAACTCTATTTTTATTTATTCCAAGTTGAGTTTGGTTGGAAATTGTACTAATTAAAAATAAAGCAATTAAAGCATACATCATGCTCGTGAATCCAAAGACTACAAAACTACAAAGGACAATAAAGCCATCAATATATAAAATAGATTTTGCCATTGGAATTTTAAAATATTTCTCGGCTAACTGATTTAGTATATCCGTTCCACCTGTTGTAAAGTTTTGACCAAAGACAAGTCCATATCCAAAACCACTTAATGCCCCACCTAAAATTGCAACGACCATCGGGTCAATTTCAAATGTAAGGAAACTTGAGATATTCGAAAACAATTTAATAAATATAGGTAATAACAGAGCACCCATGACTGTATTTTTTGTTTTTTCTTTTCCTAAGAAAATGTAGCTAATCACCACCAAAACAATATTGGCAAGAAAAATAAATGTACTTTCTTCCATACCTATTAATTTTCTTACAATGATGGCAAGTCCACCTACTCCTCCTGCTACAATTTGATATGGAGAAAGAAATAAATCATAAGTGATTGCCACGATTAATACACCTAGTAACACGATTACATAATTTTTTATTCTTTTTTTCATACTTATTCCCCTTTTAATAGAGATTCTAACAATGGTAGTATTTCGCCATTTAATACTTTATCGGTATTTCTTGTTTCATAACCACTTCTTAAATCTTTAATGAGTTTATATGGCTCCAAAACATAGTTTCTGATTTGGCTTCCAAAGTTAATATCAGAAAGAGTTCCTTTAAGTTTATTTTGTTCTTGTAATTTTTTTTCTTCTTCTAATTGATATAGTTTACTTTTTAAAAGTTTCATAGCTTGTTCTTTATTTTTTAATTGACTTCTTTCGGTTTGACAAGTAACCACTATTTTAGATGGAATATGAGTAATTCGAACAGCCGAGTTTGCTGTGTTTACAGATTGTCCTCCTGCTCCACTAGAATGATAAACATCAATTTTTAAATCACTTTCTTTGATATCAATTTCAATATTTTGATTGTATTCAGGAATTACGGAAACAGATGCGAATGAAGTATGACGTCTTGCACCAGCATCAAACGGAGAAATTCTCACAAGTCTATGGACTCCTCTTTCATTTTTTAAATAACCATATGGGTAATTTCCTTTAATGAGGATAGTCGCGCTTTTAATGCCAGCTTCCTCTCCTTTTTGTTCTTCAATCACTTCATAAGTGTAATCATATTTATCACAAAACATTTTGTACATCCGAAGAAGCATGCTTGCCCAATCACACGATTCCGTTCCTCCTGCTCCTGGATGAATTTCTAAATAACAATTTAAAGAGTCATGTGGTCCATTTAATAATGTAGATATTTCAAGTTCTTCTAATTTGCTTTGAATTTCAGTTAATGATAATGTGGATAACTCGCTTTCTTCTAACATATCACAAAGTTCTAAGTTATCTTTAATCTCTGTTTCAAGACTTTCTACTTTATCCACTATCTTTTTTAAAGATGTTAATTCTTTGTTTACTTCATTTGCATGGTCGATATCATTCCAAAAATTAGAATCGTTTGTTAATAACTCAAGTTCACTTATTCTTTCTTTTTTCTTGTCTAAGTCAAAGTGACCTCCTTATATCTTTTATTTTTTGGTCCATTTCTTTTAAAGAAGTTTTTAATTCATTATTCATAGTATCACCTTTCTACTCTATTTTATCACAGGTTTACATTTTTTTCTGCTTTTTCTAATGTCTCAAAAAAAATAAGTAGCTTTTCATTTACTACTTAAGTCTTTTTCGTTGTAATGGCATTGGTTCAATTTTTTGAACTTCATATTCTTCTTTTTCTAAAGAAAATTTTTCAGTAACAATAATATCTTCTTTATTCATATATTCATAACCATCACTCCATTCGTTCAGTGGAGTCACATTACCTGTAAACTCAGCCCATGAAGGAATGGTAGGCTTATTTTTAGAATCTTTGGCTACATAAATCATTTCATAATATGTTCCCGTTTTCTTCATTGTCTTTCTGATCTCGGGTAATCCAAAATGATTAGGATTTATTCCTACTATAACTGGCTTTATATTGGAATAAGTAATTTCAACTTTATTTGGCGGAATGTATTTACTACCGACAATCGTATACTCTTTAGGACTTTCTTCTAATAAATACTGTACTAGACTCATTTGTTTAGTCAATGTATGTTCAAAACCAACTTTTCTTTCCATAATGAAAAAAACCTCTTTTCTCCAAGTCAATATCTTATACCATTTGCTTTAAAAATGCAAGTTTTTCTTGACAACAAGCTCACAGTGTACTATTATCATTATCAGAAACAGGTTGTTCTACAAACCGGTCTAATAGTTGTTTTCAACCATACCGGTCGGAGCAGCCTGTTTTTTAATGGCATTTTCTAAGCTATATATTCTTTGCAATCTGAAATGTTTTTGACTATCTTCACTTTTTATAACTGTATCAAACTCCACAATATACTTTTTTCCATCTATTTTTATTGGTGTAGCATAATAATCCCAATTGAGGTTTTGATACCTTCCTTTTCTTTCATTCGCAGTTGCAATTTTTATTCCTTGTTCGATAATCTTATCTAAATGGGAAAAGACTTCCATATGCTCTGCTATTATTTTCTTTTGTTCATTGTTTCTAATTGTTTTAGCAATACTTTCTTTTATATCGCTGTTGGAAACATAAATGATTTCATTATTATTTTGAAATATTCTTTGTCCAATTTTACCAAACATTTCTTTTGCTTGATTAAAAATTGCTACTTGTGTTAGTTTTGTGTAGTCTATGGAATGGATTTTTTTATTTTTTTTGATTTCAATATTTGTTTCAAAGTGATTCTCTAGGCTTTTAGCATAATCATAGATGGCATCACTAATTTTAGTATAATGTTTTAGATTTTGCTTTTCAGTTATCATCTTTTAATTTTTCTTTTAACCAATTCATAGTCTCTTCTAACACTTGTTCTCTATTCTTTCCTGTATCCACAAATTTTAAACATAATTTTTTTGCTTCTTTTTCTAATCTTTTACTATCGGAAAGCCAAGCATTTATAAAACAAGCCATTTGAGCATCGCCATTTACATGTGTCCAATCATCTT
>CANPXO010000001.1 GCA_947586205.1 uncultured Bacilli bacterium | reverse complement strand
CAAGACAAGAACATATTAAAAAATGGAGTGTTCTTATTACTCCATAATTGGTAATTTTATTTTTGGAAATTCCCTATATGTATCATGATCGTATTGAGATTATGAGTCCTGGTTCTTTATTTGGAGCAAATAAAATTGGACAATTAGGAACAGATATCATGATGGAATCTAGAAATCCTACTATAGTTAGACTTTTGGAAGAGACAAGTTCTCTAATAGAAAATAGACATTCTGGTATTCCTACTATGAAAAGGGAAATGAAAAAAATGGGACTTCCTGAACCTGAATTTTACGAATTAAGAAATTGTTTCAAAGTGGTTTTTCGAAATGGAAAAGCAATTACCCCCCAAGTTACCCCCCAAGTTACCCCCCAAGTTACCCCCCAAGTTCAAATAGAAAATACCACAAAAATGAAGCAGATTACTCCTAAGTCTTACATTCAGAAGAAAATCTTAGAGTATTGTGTGGAACCAAGGTCTGCAAAGGAAATCTTAGATCATATTAATTATAATGATATAAAATATTTAAAGAAAGGATATTTAATTCCACTCATGGAACATGGAATGTTAGAAAGAACGAATGATTTGATGCGTGCTAGTAATCAAAAATATGTAACTATTAAAAAACAGTAGAAATTACGTTATAAAAAATTTTAGTAAGAGTTTATTTTAGATGATTGGAATGTTTCTAATTAAATATGAAAGGTAGTGATAATAGTGAAAACTAGAGTTAAATATGCTATTTTAAAATATGTTCCAAATTTAGAAAGAAATGAAAGAATTAATATCGCCATTGTTTTACATTATCCTGTTACTAATCAATTTGAGATGATTACTATTAATAATTGGAAAAGAGTAAAAAGTTTTGATGATGCGGCAGATATTCAATTCTTAAAAAAATATGTAGCTGATCTAGAAAAACAATTTACTATAAATTTAACTAATGACTTTGATGGTATTAGTTTAGATAATCCTTTACTTTTGGATGAATTAACCAAGTATTTCGTCAATAAATTTATATTTGAAATTCATGAAATAGATACTAATGAAATGTTTGGAGACTTATTAAAGAATTTGAAAAATATTTATTTATATTAATTTCTCTAATTCAATAAGAAAACACCCCAGAAGTTTTGAAAAACACCCCACAAGTTTGGAAAAAAAGTAACACCAAAATCATCTAAAGAAATAATTGAACGAATAATCAATTCTAAAAATCAAAAATATGTGACCATAAAAAAACAGTAAAAAATACTGTTTATACCATATACATCGTGCCATCATTTTCGTAGGTTGTATTTGAATAGAAATTATTTCCTTCCAATTTACTAATTCTTGCATCTAAACGATTGATATTTCTTTCTAATTTTGCTATTCTACTTTCAAGCTCATTAAAAGTGTCATTCATACCCATTCCTTGATTCATATTTGGCATGACAGGTAAAGGCATAGGAATATTTTGATTTGCATAAAAGTTAGAGCCCATATTAGTGAAAGCATTTGGATTCATTGTATTAAAATTGGTTCCCATTGCATTCATATTATAACTAGAACTTTCAAAAAATGAATTACGTTCTTTTTTCATAAAGTCCTCCTCTAAAATAAATATATGTAAATACCTAGAAAGAAGTGATAAAAATGCGTTTAAGAAATGTAAAAAATGCAAAAGAAATTTTGCTATCAAGTCCTTATTATATAGATAAGCCTAGTGAGAAAAAAGGCAAATGGGATAAAGTTTTTGTGCATATTGCTCCAATTCATTTAGAAGTCGGATGTGGAAAGGGACAATTTTTAATTGAAATGGCTAAAGAACATCCAGATATCAATTTTATTGGAATGGAATACCAAGAAAGCGTATTAGTAAGAGCGATTCAAAAACTAGAAGACCAAAGTATTCCTAATTTAAAATTTATTTGTTTTAATGCTTCTATGATTCATGAAGTTTTTGACCATGAAATTGAAACGCTTTATTTAAATTTTTCTGATCCATGGCCAAAAAGCAGACATGCCAAAAGAAGACTTACAAGTCCTAGTTTTTTGAGTGAATATGATAACATTTTTAAAAATGAAAACATAATCATTCAAAAGACAGATAATATTGAGTTATTTGCCTATAGTTTAGAAAGCTTTAGCAAACATGGATATACTTTAGAAAAAGTGACTTTAGATTTAGCGAGTACTGATATTCCCAATATTAAAACGGAATATGAAGAAAAATTTACAAATTTAGGTTATAAAATCAATTATGTAAAAGCTGTAAAAAAATAATTAGAATTTTTATTTATGAAGACTGATATAGAGTAAAATTTTATATCAGTTTTTTAATTGCAATATAAAATTAGCAAAAATCATATATTAAATTAGCATGAAAGCTGTATGTGTGACATATAATGTCGTTCAAATTTAAAATAGTTCATGCTAAGATTGACGTATAAAGTGTGGGAGAAGTATGTGAATAGCATATTTGTTACAAACACTATTGAATAGAGGTGAGATAAAAAAATATAGAGAAAAATAACTAATTGTATATCAACATGTTTTTCTTATTTTTTATCTTCATAGAAGAATATATTTGATATACAGACAAGAAAACAAAAAAATAAAGAAAGGAGTAAAAAAAATATGGAAGGTAAATCTTCAAAGAACAAGGGAGGCATGGATACATCTCTTTTATGGAAAATAGGAATTCCTGTAGTTTTACTTATTGTTTTAGTGATATTATTATTACAAGCATGTGCTAACCAAAAGTTTACTGTAACTTTTGATAGTAATGGTGGTAGTAAAGTGGAATCTATCACTGTGAAAAAAGGTGAAACAATAACAAAACCAGAAGATCCAACAAAAGAGAATTATAATTTTGTTGGTTGGTATTTAGATGATGAACCATTTGACTTTACTAGTAAAATTACAAAGAATATTACTTTAAAAGCAAAATGGTCTTCAGAATCAGAAGAGACTCCAGGTCTAGTATTAAACTTAGATACTTTAACATTAAAACCAGGTGAGAAAACAACTTTAGTAGCGACGTTAGGACCTGATAATGAAAAAGTAGAACTTATTTGGTCTTCAAGTGATGAATCTATTGCTACTGTTGATGAAAATGGTGTAGTTACTGCTCTTAAAGAAGGTAAAGTAACCATTACAGCAAAAACAAAAGATGGAAAATACACAGCTACTTGTGAACTTACAGTAAGTGAAGAAAAAATTGCTGTAACAGGAGTTCAATTTAGCAAAAAAACATTATCTATGTATACAGGAAGTACATTGAGATTAGCAAATTATGTTACTATAAATCCTACAAATGCATCAAATAAAGGACTTATTTGGTCTAGCAGTAATACAAGTGTTGCAAGTGTAAATAGTAGAGGTGTTGTTACAGCGAAGAAAGCTGGAACAGTTACGATTACTGTAAAAACTGCCGATGGTGAATTTACAGCAACTGTTACAATTACAATTACAAATCCACCTAGAGTGGACGTTACAAGTGTTACATTAGATAAAGCAAAATTAGATTTAACTATTGGTAGTAGTGCAAAAGTGAATGCTACTGTTAATCCTTCAAATGCTACAGATAAGACTGTAACATGGACATCAAGTAATCCAAGTGTTGTTACAGTAGATAAAAATGGAAATATTAAAGCTGTAGGTATAGGAAGTGCTAAAGTAACAGCAACTGCTGGTGGAAAAAGTGCATCTGTAGAAGTCACTGTAAAACCTATTGAAGTATCTAAAGTAACTGTGAGTCCTACATCATTAAATATGACTGTTGGAGAGAGTAAAAAAGCAGAAGCTACTGTAGAACCAGCAAATGCAACTGATAAAACACTTACATGGGAATCAAGTGATTCAAGTGTTGTATCTGTAGACCAACAAGGGAATATCAAAGCTTTAAAATCAAGTAATGGTAAAACAATAACAATTACAGTAAAATCAAAAAATGGTAAAACTGCAACAATTTCAGTGATTGTAAAATCACAAGATGAAATTAACATGGAAAAAGCAAAAGCTTTAATGAATCCAAAAACAATTCAAAAAGCTAATGACAATGTTAATTACACTGCTACCGGATGTACAATTGTTGCTAATAATGCAAATACTAGTGATAATAAAACTACATTAGTTAGTGGAGTAGCTACCAAAGTTTATCGTCCAGTAAGTGCGACGACTGTAAAAGTTACTTATACAATTACTTGTGGAAGTTTAAAAGAAACAAAAGATGTTACACATACAATCCCAGCATCAACTTATACTTATACGACAACAAAGGGAATTGTCACAATCATTAATGTAAATCCTAATGCAACTGATTATTATTTTACAGATGATGGAAGATTAGACTACGTTAATGGAGTTGGTGTTCAATATGGTAGACATCAACAAGGACATATTTATAATATGCTATTCAACAGTGATCCAAATACAACGTATGCAGTAAAGTCTGCACAATAAATATTAGAGAAAGGAAAGAAATAAAATGAAAAAATGGTTATTAGCTGCTGCTTGTGTTGGACTATTTTCTATTGGAACTGTTAATACTAGTGCTAAAGAGATGAGTCTAAAAGGCAATACTTCTGAATATAACAATATTTACATTGTAGGAAATTGGGTATTCCAATTAAATAAATATGAAATTAACGGTTTAGATGTATCAGATGCAGCAAGTAAATACACTCAAGTAACCGGTGAACGTCCAGCATATGTTTACTACATCGTTGGTGGAACAGTGTATGAATTTGATCAAAAAGGTAGCTCAGCTACTAAACCTCTCGGAACTGTAGAAGAGGTGTTTAAAGATTCAAAAATATTTGCAGCTGGATTAAATAACATTGAATATAACGATTTAGTTTTTGAAGATGTTGAACCTGCAATTAATAGTGCGATTTCACAATTAAATACAGGTGCAAAAGAACATGGATTTGAAAAAATTACTTATGAAAATAATACAGCAACATTCTATATTAGTGATCCTGGAAAAGGATTAGCTGATTATAAAAATCAAGTTATGAGTTTGATAAAATCAATGCTTGATGAAAAGTATGGTTTTCAAAGTGTGACTTTTAATAATGAAACAGTGAAAGCAGATGAATTTAAAAATAATGAAGAAGCTAAAATAACAGAACTTGCTGTAAAGGTTTTAAATAAAATGGCAGGTACTGAAGGATTAAAAACTTTAAATTATGCATCTGTAGCAAATAAGAGTGCTGATGCTGAAGTTGTTTACAAAGATGCAGATGGTGTTGAATATCACGTAACTTATACTTTAAGTTTTGTTTATGACTTTGAAGAAGAAAAGGATAAAGTTTTAACAAGTGCTTCTGAAACATTAAACGACAAGATTCAGCAAGATGTAAAAAGTGAAAATCCAAAATATGGATTTAGTGAAGTTACTTATGATTCATCAAATCATACATTAACATTTGATATCTATGATACTAAAGCACAATTAAGTGCATTTGCAGATAGTGGTATTATAGACCTATTTAAGAAAAATTATTCAGGAGCTACTCATATAGAATGGACAGCTGGTACAAGTTCTGAAGAATTTGATTTAAAAGGTAATGAAGAAGATGCACAAATCAAGAAATTTGCTGCTGAAGTGTTAATCGCATTAGCTGGTGGTGATAGTGATTTAACAGTAGGATCTGTCGCAAACAAGAGTGCTACAGCAACAGTTACTTATGCAGATGGTACGGAAGTCACTTATACATTAAAATTTAATTATAATGTAGAAGAAGCAAAAGATTATTTGCTTGATACTTATTCAGAGGTTTTAAAAGATAAAATAACTGGAAAAGGATTCAGTGATATTACTTATGATTCTACTAGCAATACTGTTGTATTTACAAATTCTGGTTTCGATATTTCATTAAAAGATTTTGCAACAACAGGTATTGTTCAATTATTCCAAAAATGGTCTGATGGAGCAACTTCTGTAAAATATAAAGTAAATGACATTGAAACTGAATATACTGAAACCTTAAGCGGTGATTTGGACGTTATGAAATTGGCAGCTAGATTACTTTGCCGTATGGCTGGTAAAACTGAAGATGAATGCGGTGATGCTAAGCTTGCTCAAACAGCCATTGCATTAAAAAATGGTGATGTAGCTGGAACATCAGCAGTTGCAACATTTACATTTGGCGATAAAGAACTTACATATAATTTGAAATTTGATTATGATCTTGAAAAAGATACAGATGAGACTTTAACAGGATATGCTGAAGGATTAAATGAACAAGGAAAATTAGGAGATTTCAAAAGTGTTACATATGCAAACAAAACTTTAACTTATACATTTACTAATGAAAATGAAAGTAAGAAGTTAACTGATTATGCAGGTAAAGAAGACATCATCGAAATGTTTGAACAATTTATCGTTGGTGCTAGTGAATTTGAATGGACTGTTGGAGACGTAACAAAGAAATATACAGTAACAGTTGAAGAGGGAGAAGTTAAAATTAAATCAACTGGAGAAACAAGTGCTGAAATGACAACTAAAGCTTTAGCAGCAGAGATTCTTCTAGCTATGTCTCAAAATGGCTCATCACAACAAGCTAAAGATTTAACATATAAAAGTGTTGCAGGTAAAGAAGCAAAAGCAAAAGTAACTTACAAAATTGGTCATGTAACAGAAACTATAGAATATATATTAACATTTGTTGAAGAAACAGCAGAATAAAAAGCATGGTTAAACGCTTTCCTATTTGTTCTGGAAAGCGTTTTGCCTATATTTATTTAAATGAAAGAAGGAAGTAGAGGTTTAGGGGGATATGAAAGAAAAGTTAGAAAATAAAAAGTATCAATTACTATTATGTTTTATCGTTCTGATAGCTATTATTTTAGTTATTGTTTTTATCATGTTTCAAAAGAAAACATATACGGTAACATTTTATGTAAATGATAATGTATATCAAGAATTAAATAAAGTGAGTGATAAAAGTACAATTGAATTACCAGATAATCCAACAAAAGAAGGATATACTTTTGATGGTTGGTATATCAATGAAAAGAAATTTGATGCAAACACTAAAATCGAATCTAATATGGTTTTAGAAGCACATTTTACTATCAATAGCTATACAGTTACATTTAATCTTGATAATGAAGAAGAAAATGTAACAAAAAAAGTGAATTATTATGAAGTTGTTGAAGAGCCAAGTATTCCTAGTAAAAAGGGATATACCTTTGATGGATGGTATGTCAATGATACAAAATATGACTTTAATACAAAAATTACGGAAGATATGGTGATTCAAGCAAAATGGACAAAAAAAACAACGGCTACTTATAAAGTGGAACATTATCTAATGAATTTAGATGGAACTTATACGAAGTATGATTCTGAAACTTTTAATGGCAAGATTAATAGTATTGTAAGTCCTAACCCAAAAACGATGAAAGGATTTACATCTCCAAAAAAAGAAAGCATTACAGTAAATGCTGACGGTACGAGTCTTGTAAAATATTATTATGAAAGAAATAAATATCATGTTAATATTGAAGGCGATCAAGGAATCGACTCTATTAATGGAACAGGTGAATACTATTATGGTAGCGAAATCCATATAAGTGTGAAAATAAAGAATGGATATACTTTTAATGGTTGGTCAAATGGTAAGAAAACTACAGATTTTATATATACAGTAAATGATCAATCTGAAACATTAAAAGTTAGTACAATCTTAGATAGATATACAATTCACTATGATTTAAATGGTGGAGAATTAAAAGATAAAAAAGAAAGTTATACAATTCTAGATGAAGATTATAAAGTATCTTCTCCAACAAAAGCGGGATATACTTTTGTTGGATGGAAAGTAAACGAAAAAGATTTTGACGGTATTATTAAAAAAGGAACTTATGGTGACTTAAAACTTACTGCTATTTTTAAAGCAAATGAAAATACTCCTTATGTTGTAAAGCATTATCTTATGGATTTAGATGGCATACATTATACTTTGAAAGATACAGAAGAATTTACTGGAACAACAGATTCCGTTATAATACCTGAAACGTATTCATATGATGGTTTTAAATCTCCTGATAAAATAACTACTTCTATCAAAGGTGATGGAACAACTGTTGTAGAGTATCGTTATGAAAGAAAAAAATATGAACTTAAAATTTCTTATATAAATACAGTTGATAAGGATGATTTAGAAGGAGTAAAACAAATATCTAAAACTACAAATTATTATTATGGTGAAACTGTAAACATTAGTATTGATTTAGAAAAAGGGTTCCATTTAGAAGAATGGTCGAATGGAACAAAGGATAGTTCATTTACTTATACGATGACTGCTTCAGAGCATCAATCTTTAGAAGCAAAAATTAAACGTAATGAACATCAGGTTACCTTTGATAGTCAAAGTGATTCGGTGATTGAAAAACAAAAAGAATATTATGGCAAGACGATTTCTAAACCAGAAGACCCAGTAAAAGATGGATATGACTTTTTAGGTTGGTATAAGAAAGATACAGAGGAACAATGGAATTTTGAAAAAGATGTGATGCCTGATGAAGATGTTTCTTTATATGCTAAATGGGAAATTCATAAAGATACTGTGATCTTTGATGCCAATGGTGGAGTCTTTAAAGATGGTAAAGCTGAAAAAGCAATTTTAAATCAAGAAGTTGGTTCCCATATTAAAGAGTTAGAAGAACAGCCAACAAGAGAAGGTTATAAATTTGATGGCTGGTATAAAGAAGATTTATCTGAAGCATGGAACTTTGATTCTGATACGATGCCTGATTATGCAATAACAATAAAAGCTCATTGGACTCCAATTACATATAAAATTCATTTTGATGGAAATACACCTACTACAGGTTCTATGGATGATATTACGTGTACTTATGATGAACCATGCAAATTAACATCAAATGCATTTAAGAAAGAGTACAATGTTACTTATGAAAATGAAAATACTACTCAAGTTGTCAAATATAATTTTAAAAATTGGACATATAACTCTGAAACATTTGAAGATGGTGATGAAGTTCGAAATTTAACTGCAGTAGAAAATCAAGTAGTTACATTAAAAGTAGAGTGGATTGTTGATAAAAATACTACTACTTTAAAAGAAGTAACTAAAACTGGATATCATTTTGTTGGGTGGTATGACAATGACAATCTTGTTACATCACTAGATAATATTTCTAAAGATTTAACGTTAAAGGCTCGTTGGGAAGCTAATCATTATCATATAAAATATGATAGTAATAAAGGACTTGGTAGTAGTGAACCAACTGGAATGGTAGAAAATACCGAATGTATCTACGATGAGGAAAAAGAATTAACTAAGCAAGCTTATCAAAGAGATGGTTACACATTCTTAGGTTGGAGTTTACATAAGCACGAAGAATCTGTTGAAAATTGTACAGATTGTATTACAAAAGCCAATAATTTAACAGATGCCAATAATGGAGAGGTCACTCTATATGCAGTTTGGAAAGCAAATCAATATACAATAAAATATAATGGAAATGGCAATACTAATAGAGAAGCTAATATGTCTTCAACTTCTTGTACTTATGATCAAGAATGCAAATTAGAGAATAATATTTTTGAAAGAAAATATACCATTACATATGATAAAAATGATGAAACTAACATACAAGAACAACAAACTGTAAGTTATAATTTTGAAAATTGGATATATAACAACAATAAATATTCTAATGAAAGTAACGTAACAAATTTAACAAGTGAAAAAGATGGTACTGTTACTTTAGATGCTGAATGGAAAATCGATGAAACCACTACTACTTTAAAAAGTGTAGAAAGAACGGGTTATGATTTTGCAGGTTGGTATAAAGATGATCAAACAAGAATTGAAAATTTAAATGATGTAAATGAAAATTTAACTTTAAAAGCTCATTGGACTCCAATTACATATACGATTATCTTTGATGGTAATGGTGGCAATCATAATGGAAACAGTCAAGAAAAAGTGACAGCAACTTATGATGTCGAGACAAAAGCTATGGGTGAGTTTGTGAAATCATTCGAGTTAACTTATAATTATGATAATGGTGAAAACCAAAAGAAAGAAACTGGTAATGCAACTTTTACTGGTTGGCAATTAGATGGTGAGACTTATCAAGTTGATCAAGATTTAGGTAATTTAACTTCTGAAAAGGGAAAAGAGATTACTTTAGTCGCACAGTGGACTGATCCTACTGTTAAAATAGAAGAACAAGAACCTACTAAAAAGGCAACTGAAGATTATTATACATATGATTTTAAAGATTTTACGGATGGTAATTCTAATTATTCATTAGGTGGTTCTATAACATTAACAAAAGACACAACATTAACAGCTGAATATTTAAAAATTATTGATTCCAATAAATATATTAAAGAAAAGCTAATAACAGAGGGTAGAAAAGATTTAAAACCAACGGAAGTGAAAGACAATTCTTATAGCATTGACATATTAGATGTAACGAATGCTTTGGTAAATGAAAATGATGTGAAGAGATTAAGTACTATTTTACAAAGTAATGATGTAAAAAATATTGAAATCTCTTTGGAAGATAGTCCATCTTCATTACTTAGAACTATTGCAAGTAATTCTATCACTCTATCAAAAGAAGATAATATCAAAGAAAAAATAGCAACATTTTTGAATTCAATCACCTCAAAAAATACGGTAGAAGAAAAACATTTAGGCTCTTTATGGAAGAAAAAACTAATGATTATAGTAAATTTTGATGAAGAATATGCGAAAGAAAAGAATGGAACTACCGTTGCTACTTATCATGTTGAGTATACTCTTACAAAAAATACAGAGAAAGTTGTTACTCAGGCAACATTAGACGCAATTGCTGATTCGGGAATTACAGAAATAAATAAAAGCGTAAATAAGCCATATAAGGCAAAAAGAATTGGTAATACAGTATATGCTACTTATAAGAAAGAAATCGAAGAAGAAGCGGTAGGCTCTACAATACTTACGGGTGGAACTGGATTAAATAATTGTATGAATGCTTTCTTTAACCATCCAGAAGTATTACAGGCAATCATTTCTGTTTATTCAGATGAAGAAAATTCAAAAAATTATTTTGTAGAAGCTTTAGGAACAGTGGATAAACAAATGATTGATGGAGGAATGGGAGCTTTACTTCCATTTGCAGTAAGTATGCTTGAAGCTTTAGGTTTAGGTGATATTGGTTTATTTAACGTTAAAAATGGAACCACAATAGATAGACCAATGTATATGCGTATTGATTTAGGTGAGGGCTATGTCTATGAAGATGGTGTAAATAACATTTATCATGTAGAAGTAGTTCGACCAGAAGAATTTGAAAGTAAACAATAAAAGGTGAGGTTTGTATATGAAGAATAAAAAAATAGTAATGATGATAGGTTTTGTACTAGCAATAGGAATTATAATTTTGCTATTATTCCTATCATGTAGTAAAGAATATAAAGTGGAATTAAAGGTTGATAGTGGAGTCTTCTATCAAGCAAATTTACACAAAGGTGATACTTTAAGTGGAGTTCAAAACCCTGTTAAAGATGGTTATACTTTTGCTGGTTGGTATGTAGATGGAGAGTTATTCTCTCTTGATACACCAATTGATGAAAATATGGTTTTAGAAGCTAGATTTACTAAGAATAAATATACCATTACAATCGATTTAGGAGATGGAAGTAGTATTCAAACAAAAGAAATCGAGTTTGAAGATACTTTAGAAGAACCAAGTACTCCAACAAGAAAAGGGTATAAATTTCTTGGTTGGTACAATGGAGAAGAAAAATATGATTTTAATAGTAAGATTACAGGAAATCTTAATATAGAAGCAAAATGGGAAAAAATAAATTCTAAACCTACGGTGAATAAAGAAGTTTCTCATAAAGCTCAATATATTGTGGAACATTATCTTATGGATACCAATGGAATTTACCCTAACACACCAAATATTTCTGAAACAAAAGTAGGAGAAAGTGGAAGTAAAGTATCTCCTGGAGTAAAAGATTTTATTGGATTTATGAGTCCAATAGAAGAGGAAATTACTCTTTCTGAAAACGATACGATCTTAGTCAGATATTACTACGAAAGAAAACAATTTACTTTAGAAGTAACAGGAGATAGTGGAGTAAAGGAAACATCTGGCAGCGGAAAATATTATTATCAATCAAAAGTAAAGGTGAGTGTTCTTTTAAACTCTGGTTATGAATTAGACAAATGGTCTAATCAAAAACAAGAAACTTCTTTTGATTATGAAATAGGTTTAAAAGATGAAAGATTAAAAGTCACAACAAAGTTAAAAGAATATCAAATTACTTATGAACTTAATGGTGGAAAAACGAATATTCCTTTAAAAGATAAATATACGATTCAAACAAAATTATCTTTTGGTACACCAACTAAGAATGGTTATGACTTTATTGGATGGAAAATCAATGGAAAAGAAATAGAAGGAACAGAAATAGAACCTAATACTTATTTTGAGGATATTACTGTGGAAGCTATCTTTAAAGCAAAAGAAGATACTCCTTATACAGTAGAACTTTATTATATGGATACTACAGGAAAATATAGTCTGAAAGAAACAGTTGATAAAGAAATCACAAAAGGAACTACAGATGAATTACCTACTTATGTTCCTCAGAATAAAAATGGTTTTGAATCTCCAAAATTAGATGGAGAAAAATTACCAACCATTGATGGAAATGGTAAAACAGTTTTAAAATATTATTATGAGAGAAAACAATATCCTGTTGTGATTTCTTATAATGAAGATGAAGTCAATGTAACTTATCCTCAAAAAGAAAAGTATTACTTTGAAGAAGAAATAAATGTGCGTGCTTTCGCCAAAGAAGGTTATCATCTATTAGATGATGGTGTGTATAACTATGTAGTTACTGAGGGAGAAAATGCTATTTCTATTGAAAGTGCAGGAAATGAGTTCACAGTAAATTATTATAATGAAGATGGAACTCCTTCAAATATGGAATCAGATTCTTTTGTGTATGGAGAAACATATGCACTTAAAGAAAATGTCATCACAAAAGAACCATATACATTTACTATAAAAGATTATAATGGAAAAGATAAAGATGAAACAGTTTCTATTAAAAATAATTTTAGTGGATGGGCTACATCAAAAAGTGGTAAGAAAATTTATAATGATGTAGATAAATTAGAAACTTATATCCCTAGTAAAGATAATGATACCTTAAATTTATATGCAGTATTTGAAACAGAAAATTATGAATTAAAAGAACCAAGTATAAATGGTTATGAATTTAAAGGATTCATGTTAAATGGCAAAGAAATTTCCAAAGAAGATTATAAGAACTTTAAAGTAGAAAAAGATGAAGAAATTACTACGGAATGGGAATTAGTTGATTATTCTATTACGTTTGATACCAATGGAATTAAAGATGTAACTTGTACGGATTGTACAACTAAAAAATACAATATTGAAAGTGATATCGTTTCTTTACCAACACCAATAAGACCTGGATATACTTTTAATGGTTGGGTAAAAAACGGAACAGATGAACTCATTAAAGAAATACCAAAAGAAAGTTTTGGAGAATTAACATTATCTTTAAGTGAGAAAAGTTTTACAGCAAACGAAAATACTCCATATAAAATAGAATACTATTATATGGATAAAGATGGACAATATCCAACAGAACCAAATGCAACGAAAGAGGAGCATGGGGTTACTGATAGTGAAATTACATTTACTCCTGAAGTAAAAGAAAAAGGTTTTAAAAATCCAGTTTTAAAAGAAAGTGCTACAGGAGAAGTAATTACAAATACTCCAACTATTAATGGAAATGGAAAAACAGTTTTAAAATATTACTATGAAAGAAAGAAATTTACATTAAACGTAGTTAAAACGGATGGAGTAGAAAACTTTAAAGTAAATGGAAAGGAATATTTAGAAGAAACTGAGTATTATTTTGAATCTCAAGTTACTGTAACAGCTACTGCTAAAAATGGATATCATTTAAAAGAAAGCACTATAACTTATGAAATTGTGGATGGAGACAACACAGTTACTATTGAAAGTGAAGGCAATCAGTTTACGGTAAACTATCATAAAGAAGATGGAACAAATTCAGAAATGGTTTCAGATACTTTTGTATATGGAAGTAGTTATTCTCTTAAAGAAAATACTATTACAAAAGATGATTATACTTTAACTATAAAAGACTATAAGGAAAAAGGGAAAAGTGAAATCATCACTATCCAAAATCGTTTTAAAGGTTGGTCAACAAAACAAAATAATCAAGAAGTATCATACCAAGATTGTGATAGTCTAGAAAATTATGTTCCAAATGATAATAATGTAACTTTAGATTTATATGCTGTATTTGAAGCTGAGACTTATGATTTAGAGGTACCAAATATGAATGGCTATGAATTTAAGGGCTTTAAATTAAATAATGAAGAAATTCCTCAAGAAAATTATAAAGGATTTAAAGTAGAAAAAAGTGAAGAGATAACAACAGAATGGAACGTTGTTAATTATAATATTAAATATGATACATCTGGAGTACAAGGTGTCACTTGTAATGATTGTAATAATACAACTTATACAATTGAAGATGAAGAAAAAACGTTGCCAGTACCAACAAAACCTGGATATACCTTTAATGGTTGGGTAAAAAATGGAACAGAAGAACTTGTTACAAAAATACCAAAAGGAAGTTTTGGAGAAATGTCTCTCACATTAAGTGATAAGAGCTTTACTGCCAAAGAAGATACACCATATAAAGTAGAGTACTATTATATGGATACAGAAGGACATTATAAAGAAGAAGCAGATACTACTCTTAATCAAAATGGTACGACAGATACTCAGGTTGTATTTGAACCTGAAAAAAATAAAAAAGGTTTTGAAGATCCAGTATTAAAAGAAAGTGAAAATGGTAAAGTTATCGATGAATTACCAACTATTGATGGGAATGGTACAACTGTTTTAAAATACTATTATGTAAGAAAACAGTATACTTTAACAGTCATAGCTACAGATGGTATTAAAAATTTTACTGTTGATGAAAAAGAATATCATGAAAGTGATAAGTATTACTATGAAGAAGAAGTAAACATTACCTCAAATGCCAAAGATGGATATCATTTAATCAGTCATGAATTATTAAAGGCTGCGCTTACTAATAACGATAAAACAGAAACATTTACTTATAAAATTGATGATGGTAAAAATGAGGTTACTTTAGAAAGTGCTGGTAATTCATTTACTGTAAAATATCATGATGAAAATGGTGGAAGTGAACAAGTCAAAGAGAAAACTTATGAGGAAGGTATCACTTTAGATGATATTACTTATAGTAAAGATCCTTATACTTTAACAATTAAACATTCAGAGGCAGCAGATGAAAGCAGTGAACAAAAGATTGAGTTTAATAATGAATTTGCTGGTTGGGCAACAAGTAGTGGTTCTAGTGATATTGAATATGATAAAAATGACCTTGTTATTCCAAAAGAAGATGGAGAAGAAATCAATCTATATGCTGTGTTTGAAACAGAAAAGAAAACTCTAGAAAAATTAACTGATACAGAAGATTATTATTTTAAAGATTTTGAAGATGATGAGGGTGACATTGAAGAAAGTGAACTTAATGATTATACTATTTCTCAAGATGAAGAAATTACTGCTCATTGGTTAGAAGTGTTAACATTAACAGAATTTGATAAATTAGTAATGGATGGTGTAGATAGTTCATTTGTTTCTAAAGTTTATGAAGAAAATAATAAAGTTACCGCATATATTAGTGGTGCAAAGCAAAAATTTACAGCATTTGTTCCAAAATTAATGCCATTTGCAGGAAAAATTCAAAGTATTTTAGAACAGGATAATTTTAAGGAAATTTATATTCAATTTGATGGAGAAGAGGAATTTTTGTTTTCTTCTCAAGCTCTTACAGGAGCATTAAATAAAGTTGTAGGAATTATTAATCCTATGTCTAAAATTCATGATAAAAATGCAAAAATTAGAGTGATTTTAGACCCAGAAAAGGCAACTACTAAAGACAAGAAAAATGAATTAGATTATACAATTAATTTTCAAGCATTAATACAAAAAGAGAAGATTGATGAAAGTGGTACAGAAGCCTTAAGTGTATTTAATAAAACTAAACCTGATTTAGATATGGATTCAAGAGATAGTGGTACAATTACATTTAGATATAAAGATCCAGATGCGACTGCTTATGAAGCAATTTTCCAAATGGGTGTGAACACAGCTATTCATAAATTCTTTGAAAATGAATTTGTAAAAAATATTGAGGTAGAGTTTAAAAATGGTACAAAAGGCACATACGATAGAACTAACTTGAGTACTTTCACGTTTGATTTTAACTCAGACATTAATCAGTTTGGGCAAACAGGCAATTACAATTATCCAGTATCTAAATTATATGCAGATGGCAATGATAGTGAAAGATATAAAATAACAGTAAAAATTAATTTGTATGTAGATACAGATAAAAACTTACCAACTCAATATACTATTTTATTCGCACCTGTCGAAAAAATTACTTATACTGTAAAATATAAGAAAAATGGAACTGGTGTTGATAAAACTGTAACATGTACTGTTGGAGAAGAGTGCGAATTACAAGATGTTGTAAATGTTGTAACATATTATGAAAATTTGAAATCTAATAATAATGAACCTAAATATTTAATACCTAATTTAAAAACTTGTCAAATAGATAGCCAAAATTGTATGGATAAGATAGAATTAAAAGAACAGAAATATGTTATTACAAAAGATTTGACTACTTCAAAAAATCAAGAATTAACTTTAAATCTTACGTTTGATGAAGAAAAATTACCAACTATTGATAAAACTGCACGTGGTAATGAATATGTATTTGGTGGTTGGAGTACAAAAAATAGTACGGTTGATGATGATTTATCAAGTATAGTAGGTTATACTAAAAAAGAAGTCGATGCTTCATTTGTTGACGAATATACTTATGCTGATCCAGGTACGAAACATACTTATACTGGAAATACCACTTTGTATGCTATATGGTGGGAAAAACCATATATAGATTCTATTTCTTTTGGGCTTTATGAGAATGTTAATTCTTTAACAAGCTCTCCAAAACAAACATCAAATGTAATAGTAAATAAAAATAAGAAAGCATTTTATATTGAAATTCCAGAAAACGATTTAATTGTATATGTTCCAAGTTTAATTGTTAAGACGACGACACCTATTAAATTAAATTCTTTAGATCAAGATCCTAGTGATACTTATGCAGAGTTATGGTCACAAGAAAATAAAGTTCATATTGGTAATTTCTCTATGGCATCTTTACCATTAAATTCAGAAGGAGATGGTAAGACATGGAAAGCAAGTGATAATGAAAATGGTATGTTTACTATGGCTTATCGAGTAGTTGCTCAACAAGTTCCTAATCCATTTTCCGGAAGTCAATTTTATCATTCTTTAAAAAATGGTATCACAGTTGAAGCACTACAGATGTCTGAACCAATACCAATTACCAATAATAGAGAATTGGGTATTGCTGACAAATTTGGATGTAATGGACTTGCTTGTACTCCTCATTATGGTTCAATGGCAAGTACAAATATTAATAAAAATACATACTTCTTCTTTGCAACTGATGAAAACATAGCAAATCCACACACAATTACATACAAAATAGGAGAAGATACAGTCTATACTATAAAAGTTCCTAATGATTCTCCAATTCCAAAAATATCAGATAAAGATAATAAAGTAACTTATAATGGAAAAACTTATACAGTTACTGATTGGAACTTTGATTTTGATTCTCAATATGCTACAACGGATATAACCATTGAAGCTACGGGGACATCTAACTAATTTTAATGCTAGTATTTCTAGTAACATTTAAGAGTGAGAGCAATCTCACTTTTTTAGTTTATATCGGCTTTTTTTCATAAAACATGCTTCTTTACATAAAATTTAAAAAGACGACACGAAATGTCTAGTTTTTTTGAAAACTTTATGCTATAATAGGCTTGTAAAGCGTGGGAAGAGTATGTAAATACAGGACTTTCGCTTAAGTTTTAAGAGAGGTGAGGTAAGAAAAATATTTAGAAAATGAAGTATGCATATTAAAAATATTTTTCTTATTTTTTAATGCTTTGGAAAAAGGAAAATATTTGATATATGAAAAATGAAAAAATAAGAAAGGAGTAAAAATTATGAAAAAAGATTCTCAAGGAATGAAAATAGCGATAGTTGTTGGAGTTCTAGTTGTTTTAGCAATTGTTATCTTTTTCCTAATTAAAGGATGTGGAGTGAAAGAGTATACTGTTACATTTGATTCAAATGGTGGTACTACAGTAAGTCCAATTAAGGTAAAGAAAGATGACACAATTAGTGAACCAACAGCGCCTACAAAAGAAGGCTATACCTTTGCTGGATGGTATCTAGATGATGTAAAGTTTAGCTTTAGTACAAAAATTACGAGAGATATAACTTTGAAAGCTAGATGGAGTTCAGATTCAGAACCAGAAGAAGTAGAAGATCTAGAATTAGATGTAAGTACATTAAGTTTAACAGTAGGAAGTTCAAGAAAAGTAAATGTTACTTTATCAGAAGGACTTAAAGATGCTAAACTTGTATGGAAATCTAGTGATGAATCTATTGCAACAGTAGATAGTGACGGGAATATCAAAGCATTAAAAGAAGGTGAAGTTACAATCACTGTATCTACAGAAGATGGTAAGTATAGCAAGAGTATTACAGTTACTGTAAGACCTGCATCTGATGTTAGTGTAATAAAAGTAACTATCAGTGGTGCAAAAGAAGTAGAAGTAGGAAAAACAATTAAATTAACTGCTACTGTAACACCAAAGAATGCAACAAATAAGAAAGTTACTTGGAAATCAAGTAATAGAAATGTTGCAACAGTAGATAGTAATGGAAATGTTACTGGTAAAAAAGCTGGAACCGTAACAATTACAGTTACAACTGAAGATGGTGGAAAGACTGCTAGTTATACTGTTACAGTAAAAGAAGCAGAACAACAAGCAGATCAACCTGTTGTTAAAGAAGTAAAAGTTACTAAAATTGAAGTAACTACAGACAAAAAGTCTATTGTTGTTGGTGAAACAGCTAAAGTTACTGCTAAAGTGACTCCAGATGAGGCTTCTAATAAGGCATATACTTGGTCTTCAAGTGATAATAATATTGCTACAGTAGATGCAAATGGAGTTGCGACAGCTAAAAAAGCTGGAACCGTAACGATTACGGCAACTGCTAGTGATGGTTCTAAAGTGACTGGAAGTGTTACAATTACCGTAACGAATAAAATCGTTAAAGTAACTGGTATTAATGTAACAGCACCAAATGGCACATCAATGAAAACAGGTACCAAACAAACATTAAAGGCTAATATTACACCAACTGATGTGACAGACAAAAGCGTTACTTGGTCATCAAGTAATCCAACTGCTGTTAAAGTAAATCTTACAACTGGAGAAATTGAAGCTGTTGGTGAAGGAGAAGCTGTTATTACTGCGACTGCAAATGATGGTAGTGGTGTTAAAGGCACTATTAAAATTACAGTTAAAGATGAGTATGTTGTAACATTGAAACCATATACTCAAGCTGGAACTGGAGCTGTAAAACAATACATTGTTACATCTGTTAAAAAAGGAACAAAAACAACTATTACTGATTATCAAGGAATTTATTTCAGTGGTACACCAATTGCTAACGGAGATTATGTTGATGTTTCCTATGTGGTTGTAAACGATGTAAAAATAACAAAAGCACAAATTATGTTAAAAGATGGAACAAAAGTTGATGCAATTGTTAAATATGAATAAAAATAATAAAGAAAGGAAGTTTATATTTATGAAAAAATATGGCAAATTATGTTCATTAGCTGCTGTAGCTTTTCTTGGACTTTCTGCATCTGTTTCTGCAAAGGAAATGACTTTACAGGAATTTGCTGAGAAAGTAAAAGAAATAAGTCCTACAGCAACAGATGTCTATGTTTTTGGTAATTATGCTTTTACAAATAGCTATTTACTAGATACACAAGATATTATGATTTCATCAAGAACTGTTAATGCTAATGAATTAGTACCTGGTTATCGTTATCAAAAAGATGTAAAAACAGATAACGTTTATAAAGACATGGTTGCTTATAAATTTAAAACTGTAAAAGCATCAGATTTTGGTGAGATAACTGGATTAACTGCTGAAACCAATTATGTTGGTGAAGGTAAGTTTAATCAAGAAAAGATTGATATTCAATATATCAATTATGAGTATATTGCAGAAGAAGCTAAATATACTGTTGAAAAAGATACAGC
The DNA here is from genome assembly GCA_947586205.1 of uncultured Bacilli bacterium. Lineage (GTDB taxonomy): Bacteria > Bacillota_I > Bacilli_A > RF39 > UBA660 > Ventrenecus. The sequence continues at coordinate 51,030 of CANPXO010000001.1, read as the reverse complement.
ATATGGAAGTGATTATGGATTTGAAGGAAATGATTCAACTCTTGAAATTAGTGATGATGGTATAGTAACTGGTTTAATTAAGATAGATAATGAAATTAATGAAAACGTATTCTCTGAAGAGGAAAAAACCGGATATTATTTAGCATTTGATTTAAAAGTTACAGGGTATCGCAATGATACAACTATTAAAATAACTGGATTAAATGAGAAAACATTTACTTATGCAAGCTTCACAGATAATACAGATAGATTTACTGCTGATGGTGTAACAACATTAAAATTCTTAGCATCTTTAAATCCTGAAAAAGATACAGAGAAAAAAATTACAATTGAAGTTGATTTAGATGGTGCTGGTGAGGTTTACGAGCCAACTAAATATGTCATCGATTGGTCTAAAGCAACTATTCAAGAAGTTTCTGAAGCTGCTTTTACAAATGAAATTCCAGAAGCAGATCAAAAAGATAATGAAGAAAGATTTGGATATCATAGAAATGCCAAAGAGACTTATGCATTAGATGCAACAGGTAAAAAAATGACTGGAACAGTAGTTAAACAAACTTTAACTAAGGATTCTTTTGGTGAAGGAAAGTCAACAGGTTATTTTATAACTTTAAATGTTAAACCAAAATATGTCACTGAGGATATTGATATTACTTACACAATTAATGATAAAGTATTCCATGGAAAATATTCTGATTTAACTGATGGCACTTTAACATTAATATTAAAATTAAAAGATGACGCATCAACAGACAATACTTTAAAAATCAAAATCGATGCTGATGGTAATAAAAATGATTATCTATCATCTGAAGAATATGAAATTGACTTAAGTCAATTAGAATATGCAATTGATACTGAAAAAGTAGTAAGAGAATTTATTAGTTCTTTAAAAAATACAAATAATAAATTCTATGATGCAATCTATAATGAAGATGGAACTGCAACGATTAATCTTAAACTAGATTCATTTAATGCTATTACAGATATTAAATCAACTGGTATTACTGGTGGTTTATATAAGGCTATTACCACTGGTGATTTTGATAAAATCTCATTTATTTATAATCAAACTACAAATGGAAAACATGAATTTACAAGTAGTGATGCATCAGCAGGTGCAACTTCATATCAAGAAAGTGGTGCTATTACAACTGCATTTAACCAAATAATAGCAACTATGATGACTTCTAGTGATGAACGAACTCCTATAGCTGCTAATATTGCTGGTAAGAATTTTAATATCACATTTGATTTAAAAGATGTTTTAAAAGATGTTAGTGGACATAATTCTTACACGATTAAATTTACAGTTTCACATAATAGTGATGTTGATATGAGTAACTTAGCAACTGAGTTAGCAAAAGATTCTGCTTATGAAAAAGCAACTTATGCTAACGGAGTAATTGATGTTGTACTTGAGAATAATGTGACTGCTAGTAATAATGTAGCATTAGCTAAATTTATTAATTCATTATTGGCATCTAAAAAATATGATAAAATTGTTATTAATAATAAAGATTTTACATATAATGTAAATCATGATTCAGAGGAGATTACTAATTCATCAGAATTAACTAAAGCTATTAAAGAAATTATGGATGAAACTAAAGGAAAAGGTTTAGCTGGAACAGAATTAACAATTAAATTAATTACTGATAATTTATATGTTACTAATGAGGCTGGTAGAGAAGCTACATATACTATTCAACTTACTGCTACAGCTAATACTGAAATTGGTGTTGGAAGTGCAATGGGTAAAATAAATGGTCAAGATTTCTTTACACTTGTACCAGTAGCTAATGAAGATGGAAAAGTTACAACATATAATATTTTATTAAGTGATGCAACAGCTTCTTTAAGTGAAATTGAAGGAACTGGTATGATGGACCAACTTGAAGCATTATTAGCAACTAAGTTTTATAGTGAAGTTTCTATTGATGATATAACAGCTGATGAAAAAGACACAATTGCCTCTATTAAATTAAATGCAGTTGATGAACAAGTTAAAGCTACTACTAAAAAAGCAATTACTGATTATTATCAAAAAATTATTGGTAATGGAAATATCACTGCTTTGAAAGGTCGCTCAATTGAAGTTACATTAACTTTAGCAGATGGTGTTACTGATGAAAATGCTGTAGATGGTAAATTAGTATATACTATTAATCTAGATGTTGAAACTGTAGTAGATTCTACAAGTAACATTCAAACTGAATCAACAGCATTCGATACTCAATTCTATAATAAGTATGAGGCTAATGAAGACTGTGTAAAAGAGGGAAGTCAATGTATTCTTCCATATGACAAATTTGATGATACTGAAAAACAAGCATTTTATATGGAAATTGGAGAATATAAAGGTACAGATACACCTAATACTTTAACTATTAATGGAATTTCTTATAAAAAAGACCAAATGACTTTATTTAGTGTTGGAAAAGGTGCATTCCTAGAAGCTCCAATTTGGACTATTGATGAAAATCATAAAATTTTAGTATCTGTTGTCTATATGAATATTTCCGCTTTACCTGGTACAAATTCTTTGGTATCTATTGGTGAACAAAATTTTGATGTAAAATTATTTAGTGATAGTGTTGAATCAAAAAAATTAACAATAGATACTAGTAATGGAGTTACTACAAATAAAGCTGAAACTTCAAAAATAAAGGTTGAAAAAACTAAAGATTCAGCCGGACATGAAATTGATGGAGAATATGATATCAATCTTCAATATACTCAGAATAATACAGCATTTTATTTCCATATAAGTGATGGCACTGAAATAAAAGGAAGCGGTACAACTATTTATAGATTAGATGAGACTGGCATAGGTGTAACTGAATGTGAAAGTGATGCAACTTATGGTGCTTACTTTAGTCCATATGTAGAAGCTGGTGGTGCTGTTACTCCAGACAGTGCGCCAAGAACACTTACACGTAAACTTGCTATTCCTGGTAAAGGTGTTATTGTTTTACACATTACAGTTCAAGCTGTTGCATCTTTAACAGAATAAACTTGACACTTTTAAAGAACTTATTGCTTAAATGCGTAAGTTCTTTTTTTGTTTATAAAATCAAAATTGATAATTCAGACAAAAATGGCGTTTTTTGTCTTGATTATTAAATAAGTTTAAAGTCAACAAAATCATATAAATTTGTGCGTTAATGTGAATATTTTCTTGGTTTTTGACACCATTCGACAGGATTCGACAAAACTTGTCAAAAAAAACGGCCAAATTAGACATTTTTGCCCATTTTTGGTCAAAATGGCTACAAATTTTCAAAATTTGCTAAGCAGATTTTCAAAATCTGCAGGGTTTTACCCGTTTTTGGCGTTTGCAAAGCCTCCTTTTTTCTGCTTTAATGGTTGGCGAAAGGAGGAAACCTTAAATGAAAAAATTTCTAAGTGCTCGTTACGACAAAGTTTTTAAAGCAGTCTTTGGTGATGAAGAAAATTTAGATTTAACCAAACGACTACTTGAACTTATCTTACATCAAAAAGTGGAAAACATTAAAATTCGTAACCCAGAGCTTATCAAAAGATATGCCTATGAAAAAGGCAAAACTGCTGATTTGATTTTGGAAGTAGATGAAAGCATCGTTGTGCAAATGGAAATGAATTTTAAATATACTGATTGGTTACATTTCAGGAACTTTAATTTCTTTTCGGTTACTATTAACAAAGATGCTAAAAAAGGCGAGGAATATAAAAGCAAAAAATATTATTTACTCGTGGATTTCACCTATGGCAAAGCTTCAGATACCCTTATGGAAGATCACAGTTTTCAGTCCTCTTCCCAAAAAAAGTACCTTGATAATGTATCTGTTTTGGAATTTTCTATGGACGAGATGGGTCGGAAGTGGTATAATGAAAATGATGAAGATGCAAGAACCCTATTTCGGTATTTATCCATATTTGATATGAATGAAGCTGAATTAAATGCACTTCCAAGAGGGGAAGATGAATTCATGGATAAGTTCAGAGACAAAGTCATAGAGTTAAATCAAAATGAAGATTTTGTGAGATTTGCAAGTGATGAAGAAGACATGCGAATGATGCTGAATTCAGAACATACTGAAGGACGCGAAGAAAGAAACATTGAAATTGCCAAATCGATGCTTGAAAAGTCAGATGTGGCTTATATTTCTGAAGTCACAGGTTTGTCTATCGAGGACATTGAAAAATTAAAAGAGGCTTAAAAAGCCTTTTTTGTTTTCGATAAATTTAGAATTCATTTTTCCATTTTTTCTTCTTTCCAATCTTTTATTTTTTTGGTATACTATTGATATGAATAGGTGATATTGATGAAAAAATTTTTTTTATTCTTTTTTATCCTGTTTTTAACATGTGGATGTAGTAGTATTGAAAGTGATAGTTATGAAAATATATTATCTATGACAATGAATTCTCAAGCTGATATTGCAAATACTTACCGAGCTGGTTATAAATTCTATTTACCAAAGGGAATTAAACTTGTAAATCATGAAGGAAGCAATGAAATATTAAGTGTTAATGATGACCTATATTACATGTATGTGGATCGAGTAAGTTATTATAATCGAATTCAAAAAACATATGAAGAAAAAGAAGATGTTTTTTATTCTAAAAAATTAGAAAAAGCAAATCATTTTGGTTATATTGAAATAAAAAAAACAGAAAATGAAAAATATTTTGTTGAAATCATGTATAATTATGCTAAAATAGAAGTGATAGTAGAAAAAGAAGATATCGAAAGTGCGATTGCCTATTCAATGTCAATTCTTTCTTCTATTACTTATCAAGATGAAGTATTAACAAGCTTGATGGGTGAGAATGTGTTAGAAGCGAATGAAGTGGAACATAACATTTTTGAAAGTGCCGACACAGAAAGTGGATACTTACAAATTGTAGAAGAATATGGAACTTACGAAGAAACTGATAGTACCGTAGATCCAGACTTTATTCGTTAGCATAAGAGAGTGAGGATAATCATGGGATTGTTTAATAAGTTAAAATCAGTGTTATTTGAGGAAGAAGAAGTGGAAGTTCCTATTGAGGAACCACCAAAGAAAGTCTCTCCTCCTGTTGTTGAAGAGAAGAAAGTAGAAAGAAAGAAAAATGTCTTTGAAAGCAATTTAGATGAAGATTTAACTGGTGATCGAGATTTATTTAAGGCTGAGAAAACATTTGATTTTCCAATGTTTGATGACCAAGAGTTTGAAGAAATGAAACATACTTTTGAACCAGAGCCTGAACCTAAACAGTCTGAAGAACCACCTAAAAAGACAATGGGATTTAATCTATTTGATTCTGAAAAGCCTAAATTAAAAAAGAATAAAGCAGAAGAAATTAAAGGAAGAGCTTATGAATCAAAATCAACAGGAATTGAATCAAGAAAGTTTAAACCTTCACCAGTCATTTCACCAGTATATGGGGTTCTTGATAAGAATTATAAAAAAGAAGATATCATTGTAAAAAAAGAAGAAAAAAAGACATTTGATGTAGACGATGTAAGAAAAAAAGCATTTGGTACTTTAGAAGATGATATTGAAAGAACATTAATGCAAACAAGACAATTAGAAGTGGTTCATGAAAAAGAAGAAAAGACTGTTCAAGAAAAACCAAAAGAAAAAAGCATTGATGAACTTTTAGAAGGGTCGTCTTTTGATACCATTGATGTACCAGTTGAAAAAGAAGTAGAACCAGAAGAAAAAGAACTTTTTGATACGATAGATTCTGATGATGTAGTGATTCAAAATGATCCAGAATTAGAAGAAAAATTAAGTATGGATGTTTTAGATGAATATCATGACAAAACAGAAGAAGAAAAAATAGAAGATGATGAGACACTCGAAAATGATTTATATCACTTAATTGATTCTATGTATGAAAATAAGGAGGAGGAATAAGAATGAGTTTTTTATTAGATTTTTTACCAATTGTGATTTATGTATTATTAATTATTGTCTTAATTATAGGAATTGTACTTGCTATTAAATGTTTAATTGCATTAGATAAAGTAGAAAAAGTTGTGGATAATGTGAATGAAAAAGTAAGAGCGTTGGATGGTTTATTTCATATTATTGATACCACAACAGATAAGATTGTCTTAGTCACAGATAAAGTTGTGGAAGGAATTACTGCTACCGTTGCAAATCTATTCTCATCTAAAAAGAAAAGTAAAAAAGTAATTTCAAAAAAGGATGAGGAATAATGAGTCAAAGTAAATTCCGTTCTTTTTTAACAGGAACTTTTGTAGGGGTTGGACTCGGAATTTTACTTGCGCCTAAAGAGGGTAATGAGACAAGAAATGATTTAAAAAAATCTTTTTCTTTATTAGTAGATACAATCAAAGATATTGATATAGAAGAGACGAAAGAAAATCTTTTAAAGAAAGTGAATGAAATAAAGAAAGAATTGTCTCAAATGGATGCAGTGACAATAAAAGAAGTAGCAGAAGAAAAAGTAGATTTTGTAAAAGATAAATGTGATGATTTAATGAAACTTGCTAAGGAAAAGGGAGCTCCTGTTGTTGAAAGAGCGGCTAAAGAAGTGAAAGAAAGTGCAAGTACATTACTTCATGAATTCTTAGATGAATTAGAAGAAGAAACAAATAAAGAAGAAAAGAAGAGTACTACTAAATCTAAGAAAAAAACAGGAAAAACCGGAACGACTAAAAAATCAAGTAAGTCAACCAAAAAGAAGAGTACTTCAAAATAATGAATGGAAAGTTCATTATTTTTTTTGAAAGTAAAGCATATCATAGTGATATTTACACATGAAAATATATGTGGTATTATGTTGTTGAGGTGATGAAAAATGAATTTATCTAAGATAAATAAAAAGGTTACTTTAGAATATTTAAGAGAACCAGAGAACTTATATTTTGATAGAAAGTCTGCGAAAATTGATTTAAAAACATTTGCTAATGAAGTCATGGCATTTGCAAATGCACAAGGGGGTATTTTAGCATTGGGTATTCATGATAATGGAGATATTGAAGGATTTAATCATTATGGGATGAATAAACTTAATGATGCCCAAAAAATTGTTGGTTCTTATTTAAAACCTACTCCAGTCTATAATTGTGAAATCGTAGATGTCAAAAATGTAAAAGGGGAGGATGACAAAATACTTTTGTTTCATATAGAACCATCTATGAATCGAGTTATAAGAAATTTAAAAGATGAAGTCTATATTCGTCAGGGGGACTCTTCTATAAAATTAACACATGATCAAATTAAAAGCTTAGAATATGACAGAAATGAGATGAATTTTGAAAATCAAGTTGTTTGGAATTCAAGCTTAGATGATATCGATCATGAAGTTTTAGATTTATATAAGAAAAAACTTGAAACAGATAATGATGATATTTCTGTATTACAAGCTCGAGGATATTTAGTTGAAGCAAAAGGAGAAGTTAAATTTACAAATGCGGGTATGTTACTTTTTGGTAAAAATCCTTCTGTTTATTTTCCTTGTGCTCGTTTAAGAGTTATTAAATTTGAAGGTGATGATTTTCAAACAGGAACTTCCATGAATGTTGTTAAGGAAAAAACGTTTGATAAAAATCTTTATAAGATTTTAACTGAAGCCAAAGAATTTATTAATTCTCAATTACGTGAATTTAGTTATTTAAATCAGGACGGTGTTTTTGAAAAAAATCCGGAATATCCAGAATTCGCTTGGTATGAAGGAATTGTCAATGCTGTCACTCATCGAGATTATTCTAATATTGGAGAACAAATTATTGTTAAAATCTATAATAGTAGAATGGAAATATCTTCTCCAGGAAGGCTTGGTGGTTTTGTTACTTTAGATACAATGCAAGTAAAAAGATATTCAAGAAATCCACAAATTGCAAGAGCATTAGTAGAATTAGGGATTGTTAGAGAATTAAATGAAGGGGTTAAAAGAATATATCAAGAAATGAAACGTTTTCATTTGGAACAACCTATATATTCAGAACCTGATAGAAATTCAGTATTATTAATTTTAGAAAATAATATTGAAAAACGTTCAAAGGTAAACAAGGCTGTGAATAATGAACGTGTTAAAAATGTATGGGATGAATTAAGTTATCCTGAACAGCAAGCAATAGAGTACATCATTAATAACAATGGGGCGACTAGAGAAGAAATAAGTGAATTAATAGGAAGAAGAAAAACAACAGCCGTAGCTTTATTAAATAGATTAATTGATAAGAAACTTATTGTTTGGACAGGTACTACTAAAAATGATGGTTATGGAAAATATATAATTAAATAAATTGCTGTTTAGAGGTGTTCGATAGTGTTCAAAGGTGTTCAATGGTGACCAGAGGTGTTCAATGGAGTTCAAAGGTGTTCAATGGTGACCAGAGGTGTTCAATGGAGACCAGAGGTGTTCAATGGAGTTCAAAGGTGTTCAATGGTGACCAAAGGTGTTCAATGGTGACCAGAGGTGTTCAATGGTGACCAGAGGTGTTCAATGGAGTTCAAAGGTGTTCAATGGTGACCAAAGGTGTTCAATGGTGACCAGAGGTGTTCAATAGTGTTCAGAGGTGTTCAATAGTGTTCAGAGGTGTTCAATGGTGACCAGAGCTGTCCAATGGAGACAGAGCTGACCAATGGAGACCAATGGTGTTCAATAACTAGGCGTTTGTAACTTAAGCTTTGTAAGTTTTTACATATTTTATACTGAGAGGAGTAGAATGTATGTATAATTATCAATATCCTATGAATAATCAATTTGTTGGAGATCGTCAATTTTTATTACCTTTTTTAGGAGGAGCTTTAATTGGTGGAGCTGCTGTTGGACTTACAAGACCTAGACCAATTTATAATGTTGCACCATATGGACCTGGACCTGGATATGGACCTCGACCTTATCCAAATGCCCCTTATGGAAATTATTCTTATAGTTATTATCAACCATATTAATGTAGATGTTATGTCTACATTTTTTATATAACTAAAACTTCAATAGTAACTTGTTTTTTCTTTTTTCCTTTTCTATTTTTAGAAAAGAAAATGCTTAAGAATAAGAATAAGACGATGGTAGAAGAACCACCATAACTGACAAATGGTAAAGGAATACCGATGATTGGAAATAATCCGAGATTCATGGCAATACTGATGATTTGACTGGAAATAAAGATGCTTAAAAAAGAAATAGAAAATAGTTTTTTGGTTTGATCTTTTTCTTTTTTCATAAAGGTTAGTAAATAAAAGTCTAGTATCAAAAATAAGAAAATAATGAAAAGATTTCCTATAATTCCAAAGACATTAGATGTTAAAGCAAAAACAAAATCAGTAGGAGCTTCAGGAATATAGATTCCTGTTTCAGTGAGATTCCATCTCATGAATGGGGCACTTCCTAAAGCAATTAAAGCATTTTCAATTTGCATTCCACTTCCTAGATTTAAAAGACGATCGACACGATAGAAAATACTTGTTCCAATGAAAGAGATTAACAAATCTTTTTGAAAAAAGAATAAATAAAAGAATGTTCCAAATAAAGAAATAGCAAGAAGGCCTATGATGACAAACCATCTTTTATGAACTTTGTTCCAAAGAATGGCGAGTGCTATACAAAAATAGAATAGTATGGATCCTGTGTCTGGTTCTAGAAAAACTAAAATAGAGGGAATAATGGTGAGAATAAATACTTCTAATAAAAGAATAAATTCTTCTTTATAGTTTTGACATTTTTTATGAGAACAAAAATCGGCTAAGAATAAAGCAAGAGAAAACTTCATGAGTTCACTTGGTTGAAAACTAAAATAATGAAAGTCTATCCATGCTTTTGCCCCATTTACATTGGTTCCAATGATTAATACTAAAATAAGGAAAAGAAGATTGATGAGGTAGATGGGGATACTTAGGGAAAATATCTTTTTAATAGGAATCCATTTAAATAAAAATAATAAAAGAAAACCAATACTAAACCATAGAAGTTGTTTTTCAAAATGATGAGCATAGGTATTCGTGATAAAACGAGCATGATACATGAGTAAAAGACTAATACTTAAAAGCATTAGAAAAGGGATCCAAAAAAATAAAATTTTTCCTATCATTTTCTTTTTCATGTTTTTAGTATGCTTCATGATTTTCACTTTTAATCATAAAATAAGAGTGAGGTGAAGAATTTTGAAAGAATTACCAAAAGTTTATGCAAATCCAATGGAAAAAGATTTACATAATAATAAAGAAATGTTTTATAGTAAGTTATTAGAAGATCGAGGAGGAACCAAAAATATTTTAAAAGAAATTGATTCGATTTTTGGAAGTAAAGATTTTGTTTATAAAAGTAAAGTAGAGATTACAACAAAAAGTGATGTGTTTGAAACTGAAATTGTGGGAAAAAGTGGAAGTTATTTACTGACAATGGATGGAGAAAAAATATCGATACCAAGTATTCTAGACATAAAAAAACTATAGAAATTCTATAGTAATTCATCAATATATTTCTTTAATTGTTTGGCATCTCTTCCAAAAATGATTTTTAATTGATTATCAATTTCCACAATTCCTTTGGCACCTAACTTTGTAATCCCATCTTTGTCGACAATCGAAACATCTTTTAAAATCACTTTAAAACGAGATAAGTTACATTCCGCATTAATGATGTTGTCTTTTCCACCTAAATAACCAAGGAGTTTATTCGCTTCTAAATGAAAATCTTTCTTCATGAGTTTGGCAACAACTAAAGAAATAATAAGTAAGACGAGTATAATGATTAAATAAATAATCCAATCGCTCACATTGATCACCCTCTTAAATAAATTATACACTATTTTTTAGAGAATTGCACTAATTTTGAAAATTCACATAAATTATTAATGAGAATATAGGAAAGGGGAATATGTATGTGTAATAATGAAACATGTAATTCAAACTGCTCAACTTGCATTTCCGAAATTTTGAATGTCATTTTAGTACTTCAACAAAATGCTTGTCCAGATTCATGTTTGGATTCATGCGATAGACCAGTTCTTGGTGGAGGACCTAATTGCCTTATTTGTAATACTAGACCAATTGAGCTTTACACTTGTGGATCGAATGGAGTTGCATTTAGTATGCCAACAAGTAAAGACCCAGTCGTAGGTGGAACAACATCATCCGTATTTAGAGTAGAAAAAGTAGATAATTGTTGCTGTACTTGCCGAGTTCTAGAAGCTAATCCAGACCCGACAAGCTTGAATCCATATGTAGCAACGAATTCATTCTTTACCATTGATTTAAATTGTGTATGTGCGATTCGTTGTTTATCTGACACTTACGTAGAATGCGTTTAGGAGATTAAAAAATCTCCTTTTTTTTTGTGATAATATGTGTTATAATCTTTATATCTTGACTTTGACAGTAAAAATGAGCCAGCCCAAGTAACTAAAGGGCTAACACGTTTTTTTAATGTTGTACATTATTGCTAATTTTAAAAAAAATTAATTTTTTTGAAATACTTTATATTAATTGTATCAATAATTATGCGACTTTAGATGATATTTTATATATCCCTTTACTTTATGCGATAATTATATCACAATATTGATTTTAATAAAAGATAAAAATCTAAAAAAATTCAAAGTACAACGAATGTACAACAAAAAAAATGCAAGAACTTGACATAAGAAAAGCCTTATTACAAAAGGGCTAAACAAACATTTGATGAATCACCAACTGTCAAACTCCGGGAGTTCTAGAAGCTAATCCAGACCCGACAAGCTTGAATCCATATGTAGCAACGAATTCATTCTTTACCATTGATTTAAATTGTGTATGTGCGATTCGTTGTTTATCTGACACTTACGTAGAATGCGTTTAGGAGATTAAAAAATCTCCTTTTTTTTTGTGATAATATGTGTTATAATCTTTATATTAGATGAGTGGGTGGAAAAAATGGATGGAAATTTGAATTATGGAATGGAGTCATTCAAGGTTATTAAGAATAATGAGCTCATTAAGAAATTAAAAGAAAAAGATGTTCATTTTGTACAGTTTTGTTTAGGAATTTGTGGAAAAGAAAATGCCAAAATGGAAGGAAGAGTTGCTATCCAAGAGAATTTGTTACTCTTTTTATCTGACCTTGAAGACATCAAAGAAATTATAGAAGATTTAATCAAAAAAATAGAAGAAACAACAGATGAACAAGAAAAGAGAGATTTACTAAAGGAACTAGAAGATTGGAAACAAGAAAGAAATAGTTACTATAAACAGTTAGCAAAAATTGAAAAACAAATAAGATCAAAAAATCAAGCCAACGTGAATGGCAGAAATTATTTGAATGATGAAAAAGCTGTAGAATATGCTAGAATGATTCAGTTAATCACAGTTTATGATCAACAAAAGAAAAAGATGGTTTTGGATGGAAAAACCAATGTTTCGAAATTGGAAGAAACAATTGCTATTTTACATAGTATTCAAGATAAATTAAATATATTGTATCAAGCTACTTATGGGGTTACAGATTTATTAGAAGAGAAAGATGCAATTCCAAGAATGCGTGTGGGTGGAGAAACAAATGAAGAATACGAAAAGTATTTATATCAGTTTTATCATCAAGAAAATACGTTACCTAAAATAATAGAAAGAAAGGATGAGTCTGTAGAAAATCCAACTCAAAATGAAGAAGATGTTTCGACGGTTTATTCTGATGGATATGATAATGGACTTACTTATTCTTTGGGAGAACAACTTTCACAACTTGATTTAGATGATAAAACATTAGAATATGATTCTTGGTTAGATCATTTAGATACTTTTTTAACTAATAAATGGGTTTTAAAAACATTTAGTTATTTTGATGAAAAAATTGAAAACTTTAAAAAGATGCTTTACTATATTCAGAAAGCAAGAGAGTCTACTCAAGAAGAAGAATATCCTTATCAAAATTTGTATGAGGGTTTGCTTAGTAATGGAAATTATATGGGAGAATTAGAAATTACTAAACCAGAAGAATTTGAGAATGAAAAAGAAATTCTTTTAGACAACTTAAGAGATTATCAAACTGAATTTGAAAAATTAAATATCAGTGCTTTAGATGTCGAGTTCTATAGTAAGTTATCTTCCTTTTTTGAAGCTATTTATCTTTATGAAAAGAAAAAACAAGACTATATGAATCATCCAGAAGAAAAAGAAAATCTTTTAAATATCTATCATTTTGTTAATAATCATGCAAAAGATCTATTTCAAGTAGAAAACTTTATTCCTAATTCTGATTTACCTTTTGCTTTAGAGGAATCTTTAGAAGAAAATAATCAGTATACAAATATTTTTGAAATACCTGAAGATAAAGATGATTTAACTATTGATGATTTTGTCACTTCTCCATTTCCTGTAGTCTTGCCAGTTAGCCCAGTTGAAAAAGAAGTACCTCAAGAAGAGAATGTAAAAACTTTAAATGAAAAAGAAGAATTAGAAAAACAGATTGAAGATTTAAAAGTGGAAAAAGAAAGACTTTTAAAAGAAAATGAAGAATTAAAATTAGTTCATGAAAAGTCTCAAGAACAAATTGAACATTTAACACATGAAAAAGAAGAATTAGAAAAAGAAATAGAAAATTTAAAAGGGAAAAAGACAGTAGGAGGAAAACCATTCCGAGTGATTCGGGAAAAAGCTCATGATTTATGGGAAAGAGTGAATAAAAGAAATGTAATGTATGCTGCTATTGGTATTACTTCTTTGGCGATGATTGGAGCAGGTGGCATAAAATGGTTCTCAAATATTAAAAATTCAAATAAGAATCCAAATGAATCTACGATTAAAGTAGAAACTGTTGGAACTCCAACTCTTGCAAATGAACAAATTGAAAAAATGTTATCGATGCACCAAAAGCTTAGTGAAATAAATCATCAACTAGAACAAGAGAATGTAAAAGAAGAAGTAGAAGAAATATCTGAACCAATGCAATCACTACCAGAAGAGGAATTTTATGATTCTTATACGGGACCACATATTGGGGATGTAGTTACCATTGACTTTGGGGCCAATACTTATACAGATTTTTTAGTAGAAAAAGACGTTAATACGGTGAATGTAAGTACTGGAAGTCAAAGAGTTTTTAAAGGAAATTATTCTCCAGATACCGAAATGGTGGTCTTAAAAGTGGCATTTATAAATCCAAATGATTCAAGTAAGACAGTTATTGCTAAATCAAATGAAGAAATTAAAAGATATGTCAATGATGGCTATCAAGTGTTAAGTGCTGCAGTTTCTTTAAATACTTCACTTAGTTCTGTTGCGGATGGATTATATGAAACAAATTCTAAACAAGTAGATGATAATATAACATTTTATGTATCTGCTCAAAATATTAATCAAGAAAAGGGGTTCAGTCGATGAAAAAAGAAGATTTAATTGAAGTTGATGGAGTACAATATTTAGTTTATGATGAGACAGTTGTGAAAGGAGAAACTTACTATTTACTTTGTCCTGTTGTAGGTGATAAAGTTATTCAAGACGAAGTTCTTATTGTCACAGAAAGTGATGGGGAAGTTTATATTTTAGATGATAAGGAAGATAAAGAAATCTATTCAGAACTTCTTGATTATTTTAAGAAAGAAACAGGCGTGTTTTAGATAAAAGAAGATAGCCCAGAAAACTATCTTCTTTTTTAACCCATGATTTGTCCTCCATTATTATGGAGTACTTGACCTGTTACGTAACTAGAATCATCACTTGCTAAAAAGACAAATGTGGGAGCAAGTTCGTAAGGCATGGCACCTCTTGCCATCGCCGCATCGGCACCTAAAGATGGTATTTTTTCCGCTACCCAACAAGCAGGTTGTAATGGGGTCCAGAAAAATCCTGGGGCAATGGCATTCACACGAATATTCTTTAATGCAAGATTTCTTGCTAAAGCTCTGGTAAAACCTACAATGGCTCCTTTTGTTGTGACATAATCAATAAGCTGTGGTTCACCATAGAATGTAGTCACACTAGAAAGATTGATGATGGAGTCTCCAGAGTGAAGGTGAGGTAAAACTTCTTTTGTTAAATAAAACATGCCATAAATGTTTACTTTCATAGTTTGATCAAATTGTTCTTCACTAATTTCTTCTAGAGAATCCGCTTGATATTGAACTCCCGCATTGTTGACTAAGATATTAATGCATCCAAATCTTTCTAAAGTACATTCCACAATTTTTTTGGAAAAACTTTTGTCCGTAATATCGCCAGAGAGAAGGAGACACTCGCCACCTAGCTTTTTAATGTATTCTTCAGTGTTTTTTGCATCTTCATGCTCATTTAAATAAGGAATGACTACTTTCGCGCCTTCTTTTACGAATGCGATGGCCGCGGCTCTTCCAAGGCCTGAGTCTCCTCCTGTAATAATCGCGACTTTTCCTTTTAGTTTACCACTTCCAATATAGTTTGGATTATCAAAGATAGGCTGTGGAAACATTAATGTTTCTAAACCGGGTTGAACGTCCTGACTTTGTTCAGGGGCTAAAATTTTATATTTGGTCCCTTGGATACCAATCTTATCATAATATTGATAAAATTTATTTCCAAATTCATAATCTGGTTTCATTTTTTTCACTCCTAGGTCATTATATGTAAAAAATTCAAGTTTCATAATGAGAAATTCTATGATACAATGAACTTAGGTGGTGTGTATGTCAAAAGGAAAATTAATTGTGATTGAAGGAACCGATTGTTCGGGAAAAGAAACACAGACAAAAAAATTAGTAGAAAGATTAAAAAGAGAAGGAGAAGTTGTGGAGACTTTGTCATTTCCGATGTATGATTCCCCAACGGGAGAGATTATCGGGGCTTGTGTTCTCGGAAAGCCACAGATGTGTGAGGAGTTACTGAAAGAGAATCATAGTTTTTTCCCAGAGGGTGGAGGCAATATCGATGCACTTACTGCTTTGTGTTATTATGCTGCTGATCGTCGTTATCACTTGCCAGTTATCCATAAGTATTTAGAAGAAGGGGCTACTGTGATCCTTGATCGTTATGTCACGAGTAATATGGCTCACCGAGGAGGTCTTTTATTAAAGGAAGAAGAACGAAAGAAAATCTATCAGAAAATTGAACAGTTAGAGTATGATATTTTAGAACTTCCAAGACCCACACAAACCATATTCTTATATATGCCTTATGAATATGCTTGTGAACTAAAAAAGAAACGAGCTGAGAAGCCAGATGAAGCCGAACAAAACGAAACTTATTTAAAAGTGGGAGAAAAAGCTTATTTAGAACTTGCTCATCTTTATCACTTTGATACGGTGTCTTGTGTGAAAGATAATCAGATTCGTTCTATTGATGATATTCATGAAGAAGTTTATCAACTTGTCAAAAGTAAGAAGTAAAGATGAGTATGAAAGAAGAATTTTTAAAAGAAAAATTAATAAGCCAATATGGGGAAGAGTTTTGTAAGAAAATTTTTGATGGTTTTAAAGTAAAACGTTATACAACGTTTCGAGTCAATACTTTAAAAGGAGATGTAAACTCTATTGTAAGTCATTTACAAGAATTAGGATTTGAATTAGAAAGTGTTTCCTGGTATTTGGTTGCCTTTGTTTCCCTTAATAAGGGTGAGGAAGACTTTTATGAGTTAGAGGAATACAAAGACGGGATGATTTACTTACAAAGTTTAAGTTCGATGTTACCTGTCTTGTTTTTGGAAGTAAACCCAGATGAAACTATATTAGATATGACCGCGGCACCAGGTTCTAAAACAACTCAGATGGCGATGGAAGGGAAAAACTTATGTCGTATTACAGCCTGTGAAAAAAATACAGCACGGTTTGAACGGCTTAAATACAATACTCAAAAACAGGGAGTGAAATGTTGTACTGTTTTAAAAGAAGATGCCAGGAATTTAGATTCTTTTTTTCGATTTGATAAGATTTTACTGGATGCTCCTTGTTCGGGGACTGGAACTCTTACCTATGAAGAAATTGAAAAAAGTTCGATGCTTACTAATAAAAGTATAACAAAGATCACTGAGACTCAGAAAAATCTTTTATGCAAAGCTTTGTCTTTGTTAAAACCAAATGAAACGATGGTGTATTCGACTTGTTCGATTTTAGAAGAAGAAAATGAAAGTGTCATTCAGTATGCTTTAAATCACTGTAACTGTGAAGTTGTTCCCCTTACTTTACAAGATGTACCTCTTTTACCGACCAAGATTAAAGGAACGTTATGCGTGCTTCCAAGTGATTATTATGAAGGATTTTTTGTAGCCAAATTAAAGAAAAAAAGTTCTGTATAAGTTTTTTTTACATACACTTCTACTAGGTGATGATTTTGAATTGTCTAGTAGATAAACCTTATCCAAAAATTAAAGTAGAAAGAAAATCGAAAGAAGTTGCAGAAATTCTTAGTTATTTGTACGCTTCAAATGAAGGAGAACTGACCGCGGTTCTCCAATATAGTTTTGAAACTTTTGTGATTCCTAATGAAGAAATTGCATATATTTTAAAACAAATTTCCATTGTGGAAATGCATCATTTAAAAATTTTAGGTAAGACGATTGAACTTTTAGGTTGTACACCGGTGTTTTGTGAGACAAGTCATAACCAAAAAACTTATTGGAATTCAGATTTTATTTATTATGATACCGATTTGAAAACGATTTTAGAAATTAATATTGAAGAAGAAAAACAAGCAATTAAAAATTATCAAATGGCTTTAAGTGTTATCGATGATATTTATGTGAAAGAAACCATTAAGAGAATTTTAGAAGACGAATATCTTCATTTAGAAATTTTTATGAAATTAAAGGGAAGCTTAGTAATTTAAAAACGAAAAACTTAAAAAAACTTAAGTTTTTTTTCATGCTACAAAAGCCCATAAAATGGGCATTTGTCGAATTTTGTCGAACGCATTTTTAGAAAAAGAAGGAAATCAGACATTTTTTCGGTATATATAAATAGAGGGTATTGTTCTAACCTCTAAAAATTTAAGTGAGAGGAGGAAGTACTTCATGGAAGAACACACTTTAACAGAAGATCGTTTATTTCTCGATTTCTTTGGTAGACAGGAAAACAAAATGTACGTAGAGTACATGTTGGAAGTTTTACTTGATTTGGAAGAAAATAGCTTACATGGTAAGCTTACATTTGAAAGCACATTAGAACGAGACAACATCGAATCGAAGACCAATCGATGTGACATTGTCTATGAAACAGATGATGTTCTTTATAACATCGAAATGTATAATCTGCTTGATGAAAAAGCATTTCGGAAAAGTACAGCTTATGTAATTACACTTTCAAATAATAAGTTAGTGAAGCAAGAACAGTATCATCCAAAGAAACAACTTATCCAAATCAACATTGCAAGACATGTCAGTGAAGAAATGGAAAGTACCTGTGAACAAAGCTTAACATTAAAACCATTAAATAAATATGTCAGTATGATTATTATTAGACTTGACTGTTTAGAAAAAGTGGATTATAATCGTAATAGAAGTGATGATTACATTAGACTTCTAAAATTTTTGAAAGCAGAAACACAGAAAGAACGAGAAAAAATAAGTAAAGGAAATGAGGTGCTCACAAATATGTGTATTGATATTCCAAGTCGAATGGATACGGAGTTAGATCCAAAGTTTTTTGATCATGATGCGTGGGACAAACTCATCAATGATGCACGTTTAGAAGAAGCTGGAGAAAAACGAGAGAAACAAGCAATCGTGGAACGTATGATTCAAAAAGGATTACCTGATGAATTAATATCAGATATTTCTATGATGGATATAAGTCGTATCCAAGAACTACGTGCATCTATGTGCTAGAAGAGAAAGAGTGCATCTTTCTCTTTTTGATACTTACGAATGACAACAAAAATCTTGTGATTTTTGGCTGTTTTTGATATACTTGAAATAGAATAAGGGTGACTGGAAATGGAAAAATTTGATTGTATTGTCATAGGAGCTGGAAATGGTGGACTTGTCTCAGCTTTAACATTACAAAAAAAGGGAAAAAAAGTACTCATTTTAGAAAAGGGACTTGCACCAGGAGGGCTTGCTACTTCTTTTCGAAGAGGAAGATTTGAATTTGATGTAAGAACTCATGAATTATGTGGTTATGGTGGCGTAGGAAATAATGGTGAGATTGATTCACTGTTTGAAAGATTAGGGATTGATTCTAAAATAGAAATGATGCAAGCTCAGGAAACTTTTCATGTGATTGATAAATTAACAAAAGATGAATATACCATGCCTGTTGGAGTAGATCATTTTATTGAAAAAATGGAAGAATATGTGCCTGGAAGTCGCGATGCGATGACCACATTTTTTGGATTATGCGAAGACATTAAAGATGCTTTGTCTTATTTACATTCAGAGAAGGGTACTATAGATGAAAAAGACTTATATCAAAAGTTTCCTAATTTTGTTCAGCTTGCTCCTTATAAAGTCGATGCTGTGTTAGAAAAAATCAAAATGCCTAAAAAAGCAATTGAAATCTTATCTACTTACTGGGTTTATTTTGGAAGTGCCATTGATGATGTTAGTTTTGTTCATTATGCAAGTATTGTATATTCTTATGTTCTTTATGGACCAGCGATTCCTAAATATACTTCTCATGAATTGTCTAGAGCTTTGGAAAATGAATTTAAAAGTGCTGGAGGAACGATTTATTATTTATCGGAAGTTGAAAAAATTGATGTGGAAGATGGGGAAGTGACTGGTGTACAAACAAAAGATCAAACTTTCGCGACTTCTCATGTGATTGCTAACCTTAGTCCTAAGGTCGTTTATGGGAAAATGATTCAAAAAGAAAATGTTCCTGTAGAAAATTGTCAATTAGAAAATGAAAGGATTTTAGGGGCACGAGAAATTACTGTTTACTTGGGACTTAATGCTTCTTTGGAAGATATAGGACTTCATCATTCTACTTATTTTCTTTCTAATAATTTAAATAGTAAAGTGGAATATAAAAAAATGCAAGAAGTTTTTCATGGAAATGTAGTTGGGTTTGTTCCTAATGTGATAAATGCCAAAGCTTCTCCTGATGGAACATGTATTCTTACTTTAACTTCTCTTATTTTTGGAGATGGATTTGATAAGTTAGTAAGTAAAGAAAACTATTTTGATGTCAAAGAACAATTTGGAGATTATCTCATTCGCTGTTTTGAAGAAACGACTGGTATTTCCATTCGTAAATATATTGAAGAAATAGAAATAGCCACACCACTTACTTTTGCAAGATATACAGGACATCCTAGTGGAGCTATCTATGGTTATATGGCCAAAGGATATGATAATCTTTTACCAAGAATCTTTAGTGAAGAAGAAGAGACGAGAATTAAAGGACTCCGATTCTGTGGGGGATTTGGATCACGATTGTCAGATTTTAGTTCTACATATTTGAATGGTGAAGATGTAGCCATGAAAACTTTAGGAGAGTGATAAAATGAAAGATATTGTTATGGAAAAAGATCAAAAGAAAGTATTTGCGAAATTTAATGATTTAGCTTTAGGTCGAAGAGATATTACCAAACATTCTTCTAAAGATTTACCCAAGTATAGTTATGCGGTGAATGAATTCGTTTCTGTTTTTCATCCTTCCCAAATGGAAGTAGTTGTGACTAAAATTGTTGAAGAAAATGAGAATACCAAATCTTTTTGGATCAAAAGAGAAGATGGTGAATCTATGCCACCTTTCCAAGCAGGTTCTTATATTACTTTAGAAGTTCATACCAATGGAAGAATTTATAAAAGACCTTATACGATTAGTTCAGATACAGATTCCTTAAAAGAATATCGGATTACGATTCAAGAAGAAAAGAATGGAATTGTTTCACATTATATGTGTTATGATTGTAAAGAAAATGACAAGTTTACAGTTTATGGACCTTTTGGGCATTTCCATTATAGTATGATCCGAGATTCTAGTGATATTATTTGTCTTGCGGGAGGAAGTGGAATCACTGGGGTTCGGTCGATGATTTTTGATTTATTAAAATCAAAGAAAGTTTCAAGTATTGCACTTGTGTATGGAACAAAGACAGTGAACGATATTTTATGGAAAAAAGAATTTGATGAACTAGCAAAAAAGAATAAAAATTTTAAAGTCACTTATTTATTAAGTGAAGAAAAAAGAGACGATTATCCGTATGGACTTATGGATGAAGAATTATTAAGAAGCTTAAATCTGGAAGGAAAAACTTTCTTTGTATCAGGACCGGTTGCGATGTATCAAGCATTAAATGAGATTTTTATTAAATTAGATATTCCTAATAAGTTTATTCGTCATGAAGAATTTAGAGACCCTTTAGAAACTGATGAAGAAGAGATATATGAACTTACGATTCATCAAAAAGGGAATGTGACTGTGATTCCTTGTAAATCCAGTGAGACTTTAGTGCAAAGTATGGAAGAAGGACGTTTTAGTGCTCCAGTTCATTGTACTGTTGGTGTTTGTGGATACTGTCGTAGTAAGCTATTAAGTGGAACTGTAAAAACCGATACATCGGCATTAAGAAAAAAAGATGTAGATTTAAAATATATTCATCCTTGTGTGACGTATCCTTTAAGTGATGTTGAAATTGAGCTACCGTAAAGAGTGGCTTTTTTTATCAAATCATTTTATAATGGAATAGGTGGTTCACATGAAAATTTTAAAAATTATCAAAAAGAAAAAATCAATGTATGAAGTTGTTTTAGATACGAAAGAAAGTCTAATACTTCTTGAAAATGTGATGATTCATCATGAAGTTTTCTTGAAAAAAATGCTTACTGAAAAAGAGATTGAAGAAATTCAAAAAGAAAATGACATGGAAGTCAGTTATCAAAAGTGTTGTGGTTATTTAGAGAAAAAAATGCGGACTGAGAAAGAAATGAGAAACTATTTAAAAAAAGATGAAGTTTCTAAAGAGATTGTAGAAAGAGTTATTCAAGCATTAAAAGAAAATCATTTTCTTGATGATGAAAAGTATGTAAACTATTATGTAAATGATAATGTAAAGTTTACGAATGAGGGACCTTTAAAAATGGAAAGAGCTTTAATCGATTTGGGAATCGAAAAAGAAACGATAGAAAAAAGACTTGATGAAGTTCCGAGGGAGGTTTGGGAAGAAAAAATAAAGAAAATTATTCAGAAAAGAATACAGAGTAATAAAAAGAATAGTGAGATGGTCTTTAAAAGAAAGCTTAGTCAATATTTATATACCGTGGGGTATCCTCATGAGATGAGTTCTTCTCTAGTCGAAGATATTCATTTAGAAAATAGTGTAGAACTTATGAAAAAAGAAGAAGAAAAATTAAGAAAGAAATTATCTAGAAAGTATGCGGGGGAAGAATTGGAATTTCAAGTAAAAAGAAAGCTATATCAAAAAGGATTTAAAAGAAACATAGATGAATAAGTTTTCCATTTTGTAGTATTCTAAAAATAAATGAAACATGATCTATGAAAATTTCATTTCTTTGTAGAGTCAATCTTTACATTTCAGCTTTACACTTACACTTGACATTTTGCATATAATGTTGTATAATCACGTTATAAATAAATTTGAGAGGGAGAGAGTTTATGAAAAAGTTATCAGTAAAAATGATTGGTGGAATTGTTATAGGTACTGCTGCTGTTGGAGCGTGTGCTCTTGGAGCAAGTCAATTTTTAAATGCGAATCACAATAATCTTTATGGCTTTTATGAGAATGAAGTTCTTCCAGTTGAAAAATCAAATGCTTTAATAGAAGCAGAAGAAGATGTTCGTGAAGCTAATGCAAAAGTTGATGCAGCGAATGAAGAATTCAATAAGAAAACAGAAGCGAAAGAAACCGCGGTTAAAAATTTAGAAACTGCTAAAAATGCTGTAAAAAATGCAGAAGAAACAGTTAAAAAAGCCGAGGATGCTAAAAAGAAAGCTGAAGAACAAGTAAAATCTGCAAAAACAGATGAAGAAAGAAAAGCAGCTGAAGAAAAAGTAAAAGCTGCTGAATCGGAAGCAGAAAGAGCGGCTGAAGAAAAAAGATTAGCTGACGAAGCTGCTCAAAAGGCAGAAGCAGCTAAAAAACTTGCAGAGGAAGAAGCTCAAAAAGCTGAGGAAGCTAAAAAGGTTGCTGAAGAACAAGCACGTAAAGCGGAAGAAGTAAGAAAAGCTGCCGAAGAAGAGGCTCAAAGAGTAGAAGCTGCAAAAAAAGCTGAAGAGGAAGCTCGTAAGGCTGAGGAAGCAAGAAAGGTAGCAGAAGAAGAGGCTCAAAAACTTGAGGAAGCAAGAAAAGCTGCTGAAGAAGCTAAAAATGTTGAAGAAGCAAAAAGATTAGCAGAAGAGGCTAATAGAAAAGCAGAAGAAGCAAGACTTGCTCAAGAAGAAGAAAATCGTAAGGCAGAAGAAGCCAAAAAAGCTCAAGAAGAAGCTCAAAAAGCAACAGCAGAAAGAGAAGCTGTTGCAGAAGCAAGAAGACTTGAAAAAGAAAGATTAGCTAAAGAGGAAGCTGAAAGACAAGCAGCAGAACAAGCTCGTAAAGCTGCAGAGGCAGAAGCTTCAAAAAAAGCAACAACTCAGAGTGTAGCGGAAACAAAACCAATTGTTGAAGAACAAACACCAAGTGTTACTCAGTCTAATAGTACTCCTAGCGTTGTTGAAGATCCTAGTCCAAGTGAAGATGCGGTTACAACGATTAAAAATGCAGTAACGAAAACTGCAGGAGCTAATAGTTTAACAGTTCGTAATGTTAAGGAACAATGGACAAAAATGTATGATAATAATAGTGGAACAGAATTAATTGTTTATTATAATGGTTCTGATAAGGGTGTGTTATATTCATATACGAATACCTCAAATGTTAATGCTAAACAAGTATCTTTATTTAGATCAATGTCTCCATCTCTTTGGACTATTCCAGACGCAAGTAGCATTAAAGGTATGGCAGGTTGGACTATGCAATTTAGTGGAAAAAGAACAGTAGGAGTTATTGAATTAGAATTAGTTAAAAAATTAAGATTCCTTGCAAGTGCTACATCTCTTACAGAGAGTAGTTTAAAAGGCGAGGCTTATAATGGTATGGGTTCAAATATTAAGTTCTATCGTGTAGCTGTTTCAAATAAACAATTTAATGAATGGCTTTCTACTTATTATGGTGATACTGTTGCTACTGATACAGTAATGATTGATATTGGTATTAATGGCGCTGGTTATATATGTTATTTAAAAGGTACAGTATTAGGAAATAATAAGACTAGAAGTTTTGAAATTGTTTTAGCAAATGCTAATAGTACTAAAGTTCCTACTGCTAATGAATTAGATTTAAGTAATGATGCAGTTCTTGAATTAGAAAAAAAATACAGGGAAAATTATGGTTGTGACATAGAGTGGGCGAAAGACAAGGATGGAAACGATTACTATTACTGGGTTTGTGGACCAAACAAACACGTAAATCAACATGATTTTTAATTCATAGAAATTGTATAAATTAAATAAAGGGTTCGTTTAAATTTTAAAAGAGCTCTTTTTTATTTGTGGAGTATTCTAAGAGTAAATGAAATATGATATATGAAAATTTCATTTCTTTGTGGAGTCAAGCTTTACATTTTGGCTTTACACTTGTACTTGACATTTTTCATATAATATTATGTAATCACGTTATAAAAATGAGTTTGAAAGGGAGATGCTTATGAAAAAGTTATCAGTAAAAATGATTGGTGGAATTGTTTTAGGTACTGCTACGGTTGGAGTGTGTGCTCTTGGAGTCACTCAAGCTTTAAATGCAAATAACAATAATATTTATGGCTTTTATGAAAACCAAGTTCTTCCTGTTGAGAAATCAGCTGCTTTAATAGAAGCAGAAGAGGACGTTCGTGAAGCAA
Source organism: uncultured Bacilli bacterium (assembly GCA_947586205.1). Classification (GTDB taxonomy): domain Bacteria; phylum Bacillota_I; class Bacilli_A; order RF39; family UBA660; genus Ventrenecus. Next base: position 26,304 of record CANPXO010000001.1, on the reverse strand, counting down.
ATGCAAAAGTCGACGCAGCAAATGAAGAATTCAATAAGAAGACTGAGGCTAAGGAGACGGCTGTAAAAAATTTAGAAACTGCTCAAAATGCTGTAAAGAATGCAGAGGAAACGGTAAAAAAAGCCGAGGAAGCCAAAAATAAAGCTAAAGAACAAATGGAATCTGCAAAGACAGATGCAGATAGAAAAGCAGCCGAAGAAAAAGTAAAAGCTGCTGAAGCAGAAGCAGAAAGAGCGGCTGAAGAAAAAAGATTAGCTGACGAAGCTGCTAAAAAGGCTGAAGAAGCTAAAAAACTTGCTGAGGAAGAAGCTCAAAAAGCTGCCGAAGCAAAAGAAAAAGCTGAAGAACAAGCACGTAAAGCGGAAGAAGTAAGAAAAGCAGCAGAAGAAGAGGCTAAAAGAGTGGAAGCTGCAAAAAAAGCAGAAGAGGAAGCTCGTAAAGCTGAGGAAGCAAGAAAGGTAGCAGAAGAAGAGACTAGAAAACTTGAGGAAGCAAGAAAAGCTGCTGAAGAAGCTAAAAATGATGAAGAAGCAAAAAGATTAGCAGAAGAAGCTAATAAAAAAGCCGAAGAAGCAAGACTTGCTCAAGAAGAAGAAAATCGTAAGGCTGAAGAAGCCAAAAAAGCTCAAGAAGAAGCTAAAAAAGCAGCGGCAGAAAGAGAAGCTGTTGCAGAGGCAAGAAGACTTGAAAAAGAAAGATTAGCTCAAGAAGAAGCAGAGAGAAAGGCAGCAGCTCAAAAAGCAGAAGAGGCTCGTAAAGCTACTGAGGCAACAAAGAAAGCCACCGAAGAAGAAACTAAAACTGAAAACAATACTTTACCTCAATGGGCACTAGAAGCAGCTGCTAGAAGTGAGCAAAAAGAAAAAGAAGAACTTGCTAAACTAGAAGCTGAAAAAGCGGAAGCTGCTGCTAAGGCAAGAGCTGAAAGAGAAGCAGCTGAAAGAGCTGCACAAGAACAAGCAGAAAAAGAAGCTCAGGAAAGAGCTGCAAGAGAGTCTACAGAAAGTTTAAAAGAAAAAGAACAAGCAAAATCATCTGTTCAAACAGAATTTAAATCACAAGTTTTACAATCTGCAGCGAAACAAGCAGATAATGCCATTCAAGTAGATACGAAAGAAAATGGACAAAAAATTACTTGTCCTACTGGTCTTGATCATTGTGATGATTATGGATGGATTTGGTTTGCTAAATTTGAATCTGAATTCAATATCTTTAAAGCACCAGGGTCTAATGCTCTTGTTAATGAAGCTATTATAGGTCGTCGTGGTGGAGTAGATAGTAGTTGGATACAATATGTGCCTACTTATGTCAATGGTAAGAAATTTAAAGGATGGGAAGTAACAGAGAACGAAACCGTTTATGGTGTTAAAATGAATGTTTACAAAGCTATTTATGAATAAGAATAATCCTTATAGGAATGAAATAAAGAGTTTAAATTAAAAACTCTTTATTTTTTTGGTTTCTTGTTTTTTAAAAATCTCTATAGTATAATAAAATAAATAAAGGAGAATGTTATGAAAAAAATATTTTTATTCCTTTTTAGTATACTGATTTATATTTATTTTGGGTCGACTGGAATTTTTTTCCTTCTTTTTAGTGCGCTTTCAAGCTTTTATGTTACTAAGTGTTTTAAAGGAAATCATAAAAGAATGTGGCTTCTTCTTTTTCTTGTATTTAATGTAGGAATTTTACTGACTTTAAAATTTCAAGAAGTCTTTCATTTTACCAGTATCATCGCGCCTCTTGGAATCTCTTATTATACTTTGCAAGTCATTTCTTATGTCGTAGATGTATATCGTGGAAAAATAGAAAGAGAAAAAAATCTTTTCACCTATCTCCTTTACGTTTTTTATTTTCCTTATTTATTCATTGGACCTATTTCAAGACTCTCTGATGTGAAAGAAGATTTGGTTTCTAATAAAATAGGAACAAAACAAGAAATTTATGATGGATTAGTTAGAATTTTATGGGGACTTTTTAAGAAACTAGTGATTGCGAACCGAATCGCGATGGTAACATCACTTATTACAAGCGATACAACTCTTTATCAAGGGTCCTATGTAATCTTCGCCTGTTTCTTATATTCGATTCAACTTTATGCTGATTTTAGTGGGGGAATTGATATGGTTTTAGGTTTATCGAATTGTTTTGGAATTCATCTAAAAGAAAATTTTCGTTCACCATTTCAGTCTGAAAGTGTGAAAGAATTTTGGAATCGTTGGCATATCGCATTAAGTACATGGTTAAGAGACTATATCTATATTTCTTTAGGAGGAAATCGGTGTGGTAAAATAAGACAAAAAATAAATGTCTTTATAACATTTTTAGTTTCTGGTTTATGGCATGGAACAAGTTATCTTTTATGGGGTGTTTGCCATGGCATATTTGTTGCTTTTTCAAGATTTTTTTCTACAAAGTCTAAAATCTTAAATCGTTTGATCACTTTTGTTTTGGTGTCTTTGGTATGGGTGTTCTTCTTATATCCTAGTAGTGCACTTACTGCATCTAAAATGTTTTTAAGTATCTTTACAACTGGAAATTACTTAGCTTTATTTCAAAATATTTTATCTCTTACTTTAGATATTGGAAACTGGATTGTTCTTCTAGTAAGTGTGTTTATTTTATTCCTCTATGACTTTCAAAGTGAGAAATGGATAAGCTTTTGGAAACGTTCTTCTATTGAATGGAAAACTCTTGTTCCTTGTGTTCTTGTTTTAGTCATTTTACTTTTTGGAGTTTATGGAATTGGGTTTGAAGTGACTGATTTTATTTACAGCAAATTTTAGAAAGGAGAGTCTTTATGAAATGGATTCGAAGTTTCATCATCATTTTACTTACACTTATTGTTTTTCTGGGCTTAAATCGTCTTGTTTCTCCAAAATATGGGGATTCCTTAGTCGAAGGAAGTATGACCGCGGCCTTCTATGAAGAAGAAAAAAATCATGAAATTATCTTTTTAGGTGATTGCGAGGTTTATGCAAATATCTCTCCCATGGTGCTTTATGAAGAAGAAGGGATCACGGCTTATGTAAGAGGAAACTCTCAACAACTCATTCATCAATCCTATTATTTACTAAAAGAAACTTTAAGATATGAAATTCCAAAGATTGTTGTTTTTAATGTGAATTCTCTACGTTATGGAGAAGAAGAAAAAAGTGAAGGGTATAACCGTTTGATGATTGATCAAATGAAATGGTCTCAAGAAAAAGTGGATTTAATAAGGGCTTCTATGACAAAAGAAGAAAATTTTTGGTCTTATGTTTTTCCAATACTTCGTTATCACTCTCGTTTTAGTGAATTAAGTGGAGAAGATTTTAAATATTTCTTTATGGATAAAAGAAATACATTTAATGGTTTTTTAATTAATAAAGAGGTTCGGCCAGCTGGGGCTCTTCCTACCAAAAAGATTCTCCCAACCTATGAGTTTTCGAAAGAAAATATGGAATATTTAGAAAAAATTTATGAATTATGTAAAGAACATGGTATCAAACTAGTTCTCATGAAAGCACCAAGTTTATATCCTTATTGGTATGATGAATATGAAAGTCAAGTTGTGGAGTATGCGAAGTCTCATGATTTAGATTACTATAATTTTACTAAGGTGAAAGAAGAGATTGGCTTAGATTTTAATACTGATACCTATGATGGAGGACTGCATCTTAATTTATCGGGAGCAACAAAATTATCAAAATATTTTGCTAAAATTTTAAAAGAGAATTATACACTTACGGATTATCGTCTAGACAAAAATGTGAATGAGGTTTATAATAAAAAAGTATTAGAATATAGAAAGAAAGTTGAGGAATAAAAAATGAATTTAAAAAGAATACTCGGAATTGGGTTAGTTACTTTGTGTTTAACTGGGTGTGGAGAGACTCAATCTGCCACAGGAAATGAAAATAATAATACAAGTGTGTACAGTTTAAAGGTATCGAATATGGAAATTGTACCTGGAGGAGAATTTTCAAGAGAAAAATTTGGAACAGAACTTGCTTTTTCAGAACTCTCTAGTTGTGCATTTGATGGAAAAGATAGAGTCTATACTTATGATCATTATGAAATTCAAACATTCTTAAAAGATGGAAAAGAATATGTATTATCTATTTACTTTTTAGATAATACAGTAGAGACAAGTGAAGGACTCGCGTTTGGAGATACTTTAGATAAAATGAAAGAACTTTATGGCGAAGATTACAAAGAAACAGGAACAATGTATGAATATGTCAAAGGAAATACAACATTAAAAGTGATTCTTCAAAATAATGTTGTAAGTTCTATTGAATATGTTTTTGATGTAGATAGCTTAAAATAAATACTTCATAGTAAGGAAAAGTCCTTACTTTTTTTACATCTTTTTTTCGTGAAATTCATATACTTTTTTAGGTGATACGACTTTATGAAATTCAATGGACTCACGAATAAAGAAGTAGAAGTACAAAGAAAGAAGTACGGAACCAATGCTTTAACCGAAATAAAAAGAAATAGTTTTTGGAAACTGTTATTAGAATCTTTAGGAGATCCGATTATCAAAATCTTACTCATTGCTTTAGCTATTAAAGTTGTTTTTTTGTTTCGAGATTTTGATTATTTTGAAACTTTAGGCATCTTAATCGCCATTTTTCTTGCATCTTTTATCTCATCCATCAGTGAATATGGAAGTGAACAAGCATTTAAGAAATTACAAGAAGAATCTGAAAGCATTTTGGTTAAAGTTAAAAGAGATGGGAAAATCATCGAAGTTAAAATGGATGAAGTGGTGGTTGGAGATATCGTTCTTCTATCAAGTGGAGATGCCGTCCCAGCAGATGGAATTTTGGTGGAAGGAAGTTTAAGTGTCGATGAATCAAGACTCAATGGAGAAACAAAAGAAAATAAAAAAATTGCTGGAACTTCCAACAATAAGCTTCTTCGAGGTTCAGTCATTTATGAAGGAACGGGAACTTTAGAAGTTCAAAGTGTAGGGGACCAAACGGTGTATGGAGCTTTAGCGAAAGAAGTTCAAGAAAAGGAACCAGTGAGTCCTTTAAAACTTCGACTTCGTGGGTTTGCTAAAACGATTAGTCGCATTGGTTATGTTGGAGCATTTTTGGTAACCATTTCTTATCTTTTCTCGGTGATTGTCATCAATAATAATTTTGAATGGAGTCGTATTTGTGATACTTTAATGAATTTTAGGGTCATGGCCGATTATCTTATTTATGCTTTAACTTTATCTGTTACCATTATTGTTGTTGCAGTTCCAGAAGGACTTCCGATGATGATTACTTTAGTCTTATCAAGTAACATGAAAAGAATGCTTAAAAATAATGTTTTAGTAAGAAAGCTTGTGGGAATTGAAACCGCGGGTTCCCTAAATATTTTATTCACAGATAAAACAGGAACTTTAACAAAAGGAAAATTAGAAGTTGTAGATATAGTAAGTGGGGAATTATTTCATTTTCATACTGAAAGTGATTTACAAAAGAAGAGGGAGCTTGGTTTCAGTATTGAAAAAGCTATGGTTTGGAACAATCAAAGTTTTTACAGCGAGGGAAAAGTGATAGGTGGGAATTCGACGGACCGGGCTTTGCTTCAGTTTTTTGAACCAAAAAATATCGAGAAAGAAATCATTCATTCCACTCCTTTTGATAGTAAATACAAGTATTCCTCTGTTACAGTGAAAGAAAATGGCGTAGAAAAAACATATTTTAAAGGAGCTAGTGAAAAGATTATTCCAAAATGTAATCGGATGATGTTAGAAAGTGGGGAAGAAAAACCATTTACAAGTCATGAAGAAATCGAAAGGGAAATTGAAAGACTCACCAAAAAAGGAAGTCGTGTCATTACTTTAGCAGTAGGAAGAAGTGAAACATTAGAATACTTAACATTTCTAGGAATCGTTGCCATTAAAGATGATTTACGGAAAGAGTCTTTGGACGGCGTTTCTTTGATTCAAAATGCGGGTATTCAAGTCGTGATGATTACAGGAGATGCGAAAGAAACGGCAGAGTCGATTGCAAAAGAAGTCGGAATTATCAAAAGCCCTTCGGATTTAGTTTTAACGAGTGAAGAATTAAATCATTATTCCGAGTATGAACTCGAAACTCTTTTACCAAGAATTAAAGTCATTGCTAGGGCTCTTCCTCAAGACAAAAGTAAACTTGTTAAAATTGCTGAGAGAAAAGAGCTTATTGTCGGAATGACAGGGGATGGTGTGAATGATGCTCCAGCTCTTAAAAAAGCCAATGTTGGTTTTGCCATGGGAAGTGGAACCGAAGTCGCGAAAGAAGCGAGTGACATTGTCATATTAGATGATAATATTTTATCGATTAGTCAGGCGATTCTTTATGGAAGAACGATTTTCAAAAGCATTCGAAAGTTTATTATTTATCAGTGTACTTGTAACTTTGTAGCTTTATTCTTATCCATTATTGGCCCTTTTGTAGGAGTGAATACCCCGATTACCATTATTCAAATGTTATGGATTAATATGATTATGGATACCTTTGCAGGACTTGCTTTTTCTTATGAACCTGCTTTAAAAGATACAATGATGGAGCCTCCTAAAGATAAAAATGAACCGATTATGAATCGTTATATGTATTCGGAGATTATTTTCACAGGTCTTTATTCCGCTTTATTATGTTTGTTTTTCTTGAAACACCCGTGGATTCGAACTTTAGTAAGAACAGGCGAAGATTTTAAATATTTAATGACGGCTTATTTTGCTTTGTTTATTTTTATTGGAATCGGGAATGCTTTTAATGCAAGAACCCATCGTCTTAATTTATTTGCCCATTTAAGTGAAAATATTGTTTTTGTCCTTACAATTTTGTTTATAGCTTCTGTACAGATGATTCTCATTTATAAAGGAGGAACCGTATTTAGAACCTTTGGACTCACACCTTTTGAATTATTCTTTGTGTTAATTTTATCATTTACCGTGATTCCTGTTGATTTTATTAGAAAAATAATACTAAAGAAAAAAGGAGTAGCATTAGGAGTATAAAATATTATATTTTCCTACTTGATTTTTTATCTTATTTTTGTTATACTGTATACAGATGAAGGAAACTTCATAAAATAAAAAAGGAAGCATTTCAGTTTAGCTATGCTGAATGCCTACCGAAAAAGATTGGAGACATTTACAATTTACTTGTAAGTGTCATTTTTTCATTATGGAAAGAATAAATATTACTTGCCATAAAATAGTGATAATGTAATCAAATATTTGAAGTATAAATTTCCTGTTTTGACTCATATACATCACGCCCCTTTCTCCTTAAAAATTTTGGTTATAGAGAGGAGAAAGTGGTAGACACTCAGCAACTAAAATGCTTCCTACAAACATATTAACATACATTTATAATATTAGCAAGCATAAATATTATTTTTTGCCACTTGAATTTTTATTTTATTTTTGATATACTGTATACAGATGAAGGAAACTTCATAAAATAAAAAAGGAAGCATTTCAGTTTAGCTATGCTGAATGCCTACCTATAAAGAGTATAGACATTTACAATTACGTAAGTGTCATTTTTTTATTATGGCAAGAATAAATATTACTTGCCACAGAATTGTGATTATACACTTCAAGACTTTTAAATGATAAATTTGCCTTTTGGTCATATACATCACACCCCTTTCTCCTTAAAAAATTGATTTTATAGAGAGGAGAAAGTGGTAGACACTCAGCAACTAAAATGCTTCCCACAAACATATTAGCACACTTTTATAATATTAGCAAGCAAAAAATGATAATTATCTACTGAAAATAAAATTGATTGTTAGGCTAGGTGACAACCACTTTAACACTTGAAGAATAAAACTTCTTTTTTTGTCTTTTTTTTGTTATAATTTTTTTAATGAGGACGTGGAATTATGGAAAAATACGAAGAAAAAGGTTTGAGTCAGAGTGAAGTAGAAGAAAGAATTCAAAAAGGACTTGTCAACTTTGATGACCAACCTAAGACAAAATCTATTAAACAAATTATTGCAAGTAACTTTTTTACTTATTTTAACTTTTTAAATTTAGCTTTAGGGCTTGCTGTTTTTCTTTCTGGCTTATTCAGTCATCAGTTATTTCAAGGGTTAAAGAATTGTTTATTTATGGGTGTTATCATTATCAATTCGATTATTAGTATTATTGAAGAAATTATTTCTAAAAAAATTATTGATAAACTTTCCATGGTTTCTGAATCAGATATTATTGTTCTTCGTGATGGTAAGAAGGTATCTAAAAAATTAGAAGAATTAGTTTTAGATGATGTAATTGAACTTCAAAGAGGGCATCAAGTGGTTTGTGATTCCATAGTTTTAGAAGGAGAAGTAGAAGTCAACGAATCTTTAATTACTGGAGAACCAGATTCTATTGTAAAGAAAAAAGGAGATTTCTTACTTTCCGGTTCTTTCTTAGTAAGTGGGACATGTCTTGCTAAAATTGTGCATATTGGAAATGAAAACTACGTATCGAAAATATCTAGAGAGGCGAAATACAATAAAAAAATCAATTCGATTATTATGGATTCTTTTGAAAAACTTTTGAAAGTGTTATCTGTTTGTATTATTCCCATTGGAATTATTATGTTCTTTAGTCAGCTTCATGCGAGTAATGGAATCGTCACAGATGCGATTTTTACGACGGTTGCAGCTCTAATTGGAATGATACCTGAAGGTCTTGTTTTACTTACAAGTTCAGTGATGGCAGTCAGTGTCATTCGTTTATCAAAATACAAAGTTTTGGTACAACAACTTTATTGTATTGAAACGTTAGCAAGAGTCGATGTCATTTGTTTAGATAAAACAGGAACACTTACCAAAGGAACTATGAAAGTTGTAGATACCGTTCCTTATAAAAAAGAAACAAAAGAACATTTAAGGGAAATCGTTTCCTTATTTTGTCAAAATGTGAAAGATGCCAATGCGACGATGGAGGCTTTACAACAAGAATTTCAACAAGAAGTGATAGATACGGTTGTCGAAGAAATTCCTTTTTCTTCCGAGCGAAAGTTTAGTGGAATGGAGTTTAAAAGTCATGGAACCATTTATGTTGGTGCACTGGAGTTTTTGATATCCGATAAAAAATTAATTCCAAGTGATATTATAAAAAAACAAGAAAATTACCGTGTTTTACTTGTGGGGTCTAGTCAAAAGCAAATTAGTAAAACACCAAGTGATATTGAAATTTTAGGATACATTCTGATAGAAGATGTCATTCGTGAAGAAGCAAAAAATACTTTAGATTATTTTAAGTCTCAAGGGGTTGCTGTGAAGATTATTTCCGGAGACCAAGTAAAAACGGTTTTGAATATTGCTGAACGTGTGGGACTCAAAAACATGAAAGGTATTGATGTAGGAGATTTAAGTGAGGAAGAATTAAAGAATACTGTTTTAGAGTATCAAGTTTTTGGTCGTGTCAAACCCGAACAAAAAAAGATAATTATTGAAACATTGCAAAAGAGTGGAAGAACGGTTGCTATGACTGGAGACGGAGTAAATGATGTCCTTGCCTTAAAACAATCTGACTGTGCAATCTCAGTGGCTAGTGGAAGTGATGCCGCGAGAAATGTTTCTCAACTCATATTATTAGATGATAACTTTGATTCTTTACCAAAAATTGTTGCCGAGGGAAGAAGAACCATTAACAATATTGAAAGAAGTGCATCTTTACTTTTAGTAAAAACGATTTATACCGTTTTACTCATTCTTTTAAGTGTTGTACTATCTGCAAAATATTTCTTTATTCCTATACAACTTACTTTAATTACCACATTTACGATTGGAACTCCATCTTTCATTTTAGCCTTAGAACCGAACCATGATTTAGTGAAAGGAAACTTTCTTTTAAAAGTTGTCAGTCGAAGCCTTCCTGTTGCTTTAACGATTGTCTTTAATGTTCTACTCGTCACATTATTTACTTATACGTTCCATTTATCTTATGAAATGCAAAGTTCGATTGCTGTGTTCTTAACCGCGATTACAGGATTTATTTATCTTTATAAAATTTGTACACCATTTACTTTACTTCGAATCGTGTTATTTATGGGATTACTTTTAGGCTTCATCTACTGTGTGTTATTCCAATATGATTTCTTTAATTTAATTCCAATCACACCAGCAAGTGCATTAATTGGCTTTGTTCTATCCATAGATTCTCTTTATATTTATAAAAAAGCAAACCATTATATGAGTAAGATATTCTCAAAATTAGATCCGACAATTCCTATTGAGTATTAGAGGAGAAAGAGTATGAAATATTTAAATGAATCAAAAATCAATAGTTCTTATTATGTAAATGGAAGAATAGAATATGCAACCAAAAATTTACTAAAATACATCAAGAATTTACCAGAAGACCAACAAGAAGATTACAAGCAAAAAGTATCCAATATTATAGATAAAGAAATAATGAGTGTACAAGATGTCATAGATTTTTTTGAAAATTATGATGTACTCATTCATGAAATGCAAAAAATATTGGAGCAAAAATGGCTTAAACTAGATTTTAAAAAGTATGTAGGATATTTAAAAGAAAGTATCGAATTTTTAGTGAATCATTATGATACTCGGGAAGATGAAGAAAACATCAAGTATCTTTTAGAATATGTGAATCATAGTAGCCATATGGAAAGACTTAAAGATATTTTAGAATTCTATAATTCTATCGTGCATAAATACAATAAATTAGAAATAACATCCATTGAAGATTATGTAAATAAGAAGAAACCTCCTCGTTTTTTAGTATATAGCACAGGAGGCTCTAAAATATTAAAAGATGATAAAAATTATCGTAAAGAAGAAAAGTCTGTAAGTTATATTACAGAAGAACAATTCGGAACATATGCTTCCAAGTATGGCAGTATTGGTTTTATATATCCTTATGAGGATGTAATCTCAGCATATCCCGAAGACATTTATTCATGGATTGAAAATGATGGTGAAGAAAAAGACCCTTTAAAAGCAGATGATGAATTTATTCTAAGAAGTATGCAAACTTATCATTTTGTGTTTCCTTTAAAATTAATTATTGAAAAAAACAAAAAGTTATCTAAGAAAATGACAGGACATATTATGGCTGACAGTATTTATAATGAATTATTAATAAAGGATACGGTGCAACCGATTGGAATCTATATTATGGATTATGGATTAAAAGAGGCTTGTTATGGATACAAAAAAGCGAAAGAGATGGCTGACAGTTGGAATCTGCCATTAATAGAAATTGATAAAAGTATATACCGAGTACAAGCAGGGTTAGATGCCTTTTCTTTAACTGATAAATATAATATTATTTTATCAATGATTGATGAGGTATGTGATGAAAATTCTGTCTGGGCTTATTACCGGGATTACTGTCGCGTTGATTTTTATGATTTTATTGATGGAAAAAGTTCTGATTACTTTATGGATGAAGTTTGGAAAATCTATTTAAGATTAAAAGAAACAAATCAAATCAGTGTAGAAAACATTAAAAATGAATTAAATCGTCTTATGGGATTTTTATGTGAACAAGATGTGGTGAATCTTCTAAAAGATGCGAGACAAGAAAGTATGAAAAAATGAAACAGTGAAATAAAACTGTTTTTTTTAGACGTTTATCCTAATCACAAATAGAGTATTTAAGTAAAATACCTATGGGAGGGAAAAATATGTTATTCGATAACACAGATTTTAATTATGAAATTGGCTTTTTTAAAATTCCAGGAAGCGACTTTTCAAAAGAAATGAGAACCGATAAGTTTTTAACACCAGAAGAAGGATTCTTAAGAGGAAATTTATTTCGTGATGAATACAAGCCTTACAAAAATTTAACGTACTACAAATTAAAAGGGGAAAATGAAAGAGAAACGATGCTTTTAAAATTAATGGCTTATGCTTTTGCAATTGTTGATTTAAATTTATACTTAGATTTACATCCAGAAGACCAAAATGCTTTCATGTTATTTAAAAAATATACGAAAGAAAAATGTGATGTAGAAGGGTCTTACACAGAAAAATATGGTCCACTTATTGTTACAGATACCACAGGAAATACCTTTAACTGGATTAAAAATCCTTGGCCATGGGATAAGACAGGAGGGACTAAATATGTTTAAGTATGTCAAACATTTAAATTATCCAATTAATATTCAGAAAAAAGATTTGAAAATGGCAAAAAATTTATTAACTCAATTTGGGGGTTCGAATGGAGAGCTTGCGGCGTCTCTTCGTTACTTTAGTCAAAAGTTTTCGATGCCAGATGAAAAGGGAAAAGCTTTATTAAATGATATAGCAACAGAGGAACTTGGTCATTGTGAAATGATTTGTACAATGGTGAGTCAATTAGTGAAAGATGCAACCGTAGAAGAATTAAAAGCAAATGGACTCGAAAGTCTTTATACTGAACATGGGCGTGGGGTATATCCAACTGACTCTTTTGGAAATCCTTTTACTGTCACATACTTTGCTGTAACAGGAGATACTTTAGCGGATTTATCGGAAGACATGGCTGCTGAACAAAAAGCAAGAGCGATTTATGAAAACTTAATTGATGAAACGGATGATGAAGATGTTCTCGCACCACTTCTATTCTTAAGACAAAGAGAAGTTGTTCATTTTAATCGTTTTAAAGAATTATATAAATATTATAAAAATAAGGGATATTAAAGGCACGAAAAAGTGTCTTTTTTTCTTGTATTCCTCTTCTTTTTGTGGTATCTTTTTATTAAGGAAAGATAAGGGATTTATATGGATGAGAAAAAGAAAAAAACAACGACTAAGAAAACGAATACAAAGACAAGTACGACAAATAAAACGGGAGTAAAAAAGACGACTACTACGAAAAAAAGAATGGCAAAGAAAACAACACCAAAGAAAACAGTGACTCCAAAACAATCAGTGAAAGTAGAAAAGGATATCTTTGAAGAAAAAATAATCGAAGAGAAAACAAGTTTTCCTGAAGAATTAAAAGAAACAAAAGGAGTATCTTACGAAGAACCTAAAAAAGAGACAAAAGCGGTTTGGAACGAAAGTAGTCATTTGAAAACAATCATCATGGTTGTGGTATCCTTTCTTGTTTTAGCAGTAGGGGTAATTGTTGCATTTATAAAAGCCGAAGAAAGTGGGGCTTCTTACAGCGAGAAATGGAAAGATAAAAGTTATTTAGTTGAAAAAGAATATGCAGCTTCTCTTACTTGTGATGGAATTTCTAATGCGATTTTAGGAAGTCAAGCATTTATTCTTGTGACTTCTTTCAGCGAGGAAGAATTTCATTTAGAAAAAGATTTAGCAAGACTCATTCGTGAAAATCATATTGATGACTTTTATGTATATTCTTTAAATGATAGTTGTGGATCAGTTACTGACGCATCTAGTACAGCGAGTCAAAATCTATTACTTACAGAAGGACTAAAACACACTCCAGCTATTCTATATTACCGAGATGGAAAGCTCGAAGAAGTTGCACTACGTGAAGATGAAAAAATGTTAGAAGTAGGAGATTTCCAAAAGTTACTTGATATTTATGAAATTACAAAATAAAAAGAGAAATCTTTTTTTCTTTTAGGAGGGTTATATGTTAAACGTTGTTTTATTTGAACCAGAAATTCCAGGGAACACTGGAAATATCATGCGTACTTGTGTCGCGACACATACTCGTCTTCATTTAATTGAACCTCTTGGTTTTTCTTTAGAGGAAAAGTATATTAAACGAAGTGGAGTAAATTACATTGAGCATTGTGACTATACAGTATATCCAAACTGGGAAGAATTTGAAAAAAAGAATCAGGGAACCTATTATTTTTATACAAGATATGGTCATAAGCCACATTCTGAGTTTGATTATTCCAATACAGAAGAAAATATTTATCTTATTTTTGGAAAAGAAAGTACGGGTATTCCAAGGAGTATTTTAAAACCACATTTAGAATCTTGCGCAAGAATTCCCATGACAGATAAAGTTCGAGCTTTAAATTTATCGAATTCTGTTGCCATTGTTTTATATGAAGCCTTAAGACAACAGGACTATATTGATTTACTAAAAGATGAACCAGGAGACACTGGTCATAAAGGAAATCATTTTATTGAGGATTATCATGAATTGTAAAAGATGTGGAAAAGCAATTGGAACAGACCGAGGAATTTGTCCTTTTTGTGGAGCGATGCTTAGTCAAGACCAAATGGCTACTTATAAACAAATGAAAAAAGAAAATCGTTTTCATGAAGAAATGATTACTGAGAAATATAACGGCAAAAAAGTGTATTATGAAAAAAGAGAAGGGTCTGATTCCAATTTCTATCTATGGATTATTCTCTTTGGACTTCTTATCATCATTGCCATTGTTGTTTTTGTGATTGTCTTAGGAAATTTCTAAGACTTTTTTCTTGCCTTTTTGTATAGAAAGAAGGAAACGTTCCAAACTATGAGTGAGGGATTTTATGGAACTACTATTTGTTTGTATTAAGATTTTTTTTGCCCGTATTTTAGATGTCACAATCGCGACGTTTAGACAAAATATTTTATTAAAGGGAAGATGCGTATTAGGTGCAATTTTGGCTTTTGCCGAGATTATGATTTGGTTTTTGGTTGCTAGAGAAGCTCTTACGATTCCGATTCAAAGTGTGTGGATTCCGATTTCTTATTCTTTAGGTTTTGCAACGGGAACTTTGATTGGAAGTTTATTATCGAAACATTTTATTAAGGGAGAAGTAGGAGTTCAAATCATCATTGATGAAGAGAAAAAAGATCTTATTAATTCTTTAAAAATGCGAGGATACCCCATTAACATTCTTCATTTAGAAAGTGGTTTTAACAGTGTTCCAAAACTCATGATATTCATTGAAGTGAGTACGAAAAATTTAAAAAAATTAGAAAGTTTAATTCAGCAAAATGACCCCGATGCTTTTATTGTCATTAGTGATACCAAAAAAGTAATGAAAGGAACGATAAAATAAAAGAAAACTCATAGATTGGTTTCTTTTTTCATATATTTCACTAGGTGGTTTTCATGAAAAAAGTATGCCTTTTTTTTCTATTGTTTCTTCTTCCTTTCAAAGTCTCGGCCATTTCTGCGAAAAGTTATGCCGTGATGGACTATGATTCAGGACGTATTTTAATGAGTCATAATGGAGAAAAAGAAAAATTAATTGCTAGTACAACCAAAATTATGACTGCGATTATAGCTTTAGAAAACAAAGATTTAGATAGTGTAAGAAAAGTGGGAGAAGAAGTTTTAAAAGCCTATGGAAGTGCGATTTATATTAGTATTGATGAAGAAATGACGTTAAGAGATTTACTTTATGGACTTATGCTTCGAAGTGGAAATGATGCGGCGATTGAAATTGCTTTTCATGTTTCAGGAAGTCTAGAAGAGTTTGTAAGACTTATGAATGAGAAAGCCTATGAACTGGGAATGAGTCATACGAAATTTTTAAATCCACATGGACTCGAAGAACAAGATGGAAGTGGAAATACTTCAACTGCTATCGATATGGCAAAACTCATGCGTTATGCTTTAAATAGTGAAACATTTAGAGAAATTATCAAAACCAAAAGTTATACGGCTCGGACAACAGGGAAGACTTATGTGTGGCAAAACAAAAATAAACTTTTACGAACTTATGAATATAACATTGGCGGAAAAACAGGATTTACTGAAAAAGCTCGAAGAACTTTAGTGACAGCTTCTAAGAAAGATGATAAAACTTGCATTGTTGTGACTTTAAATGATGGAAATGATTTTGAGGACCATAAAGACTTATGTGAAAGTGTTTTTGAAACTTATGAAAGAGTTTTATTACTGGATAAAGAGAGTGTAGTGATAGATGTAAATCATCCTGAGCAGTATTATTTAGAAGAGAGCTTTTATGCCTTGCTTAAGAGTGACGAGAAAGATAATATTCGTATTGATTATAAAGTAAATCCGGATGAAAAAAGTACAGAAGTTGGGGTAGCCGAAGTGTATTTAAAAGATTCTTTGCTTGGAAGTGTGAAAATTTATCAAAGAGAAGAGGCAAAAGAAGAGAAAAAAGAAAACTTCTTTCAAAGATTTCTAAGGTGGTTGTTTCGATGGTAACATATATTTGGGTCTTTTTCCTCGTCGTAGGGTCTTTATTTACGATTTTTACAGGAAATATTGAAAGTTTAAATAATCAAATTTTAAAAGGGGGAACGGATGGAATCAAACTGCTTTTGGATATGATCCCCTTACTTGTTTTATGGACAGGAGTCATGAAAATTGCCGAAGACTCCAAAATCTTAGAAAAGTTTTCCAAATTAGTGTGTCCTTTATTAAGTAAGTTATTTCCAAGTTTACCAAAGAATCATCCTGCTTTAGGATATATTGCTTCTAATATAGCTGCGAATGCCTTAGGTCTTGGAAGTGCCGCGACTCCGTTTGGCTTAAAAGCGATGGAATGCTTACAAGAAGATAATCCTCATAAAGATACAGCAACAGAAGCTATGGTAACTTTTTTAGTATTAAATACAGGAGGAGTCACCATTGTACCAACGACCGTGATTGCTCTTCGAATGATGTATGGAAGTGCAAATCCTTCGGAAATTATTTTAACAAGTATTCTGGCTACTTTCTCATCAAACATTGCAGGGCTTATTTTTGATTATATAAAGAGGAGGAAAAAACGTGTTTCAACTCTCTAATTACATTGTTCCTGTGTTTGTTCTAGGAATTGTACTATATGCTTTTAGAAAGAAAGTAAACATTTATGAATCTTTTTTAGTCGGAGCAAAAGAAGGACTGATTACCACTTTTAAAATTGCACCTGCTGTAATTGCCATGGTTTTTGTTACGAATATCTTTTTAAATAGTAAGTTTCTAGAATTTGTTTTTTCCTTTTTAACACCTGCATTAAGTCGTTTTGGAATTCCTCTTAGTATTTTACCAATGGCTTTTGTAAGACCAATTTCTGGAACAGCCTCATTAGCCATTATGACGAATATTTTTCAAATGTATGGACCTGATTCTTTTGTAGGAAGACTGGCATCTAATTTACAAGGATGTACAGATACAACGATTTATGTTTTAGCTCTCTATTTTGGCTCCATTCGGGTTACCAAAACCAAACATGCTTTACAAGCAGGATTATTTGCCGATTTTATGGGAATTTTAGCTGCTTTTCTTATCACATTCCTCTTTTTTGGATAAAATATATAAAAAATATGATGTACATATAATCCCTTATTTTAACGGGCTTTTTTGCTTATTTTAAAAACAAATGTACGTGTTTTTGAAAGAAAATATTTGACAAAGACACATAGACTATGGTATGATAGTGATGCTTTCCGGAAAAAAAGAAGGATGGATTATTAATGAAAAAATTACCCTCGGTAAAGTTAATTGCATTAGCTTTAACCGTTATTGGATGTTTAGAATTTTTAGTGAATCGTTTAGAAGATGTCATACTCGTGACATTTGAAAGTGGAATTACGACATCAGGAAATTTCTTATATGAAACGATTTTAATGAAAAATCAAAAAAATGAATTAAACAGCCAAGAAAAAGTTGAAAATATAGAACAACAAATTGAAGTGATTAGTTTGAAAGCTACCACACCAGAACCTATCGTTTATGATGGAATGACGATGACTGAGCTTACAAATAAACTAAATTTAAGTTTACATAGTGATCTAGAAGGATATGGAAGTAGTTTTGCCGAATATTCTGTGGAATACGGAGTAGACCCTTACTTAGCTGTATCGATTACTTTACTAGAAACAGGTTGTAAATGGAATTGTAGTGCGTTAGTAACTAAATGTAACAATGTTGGTGGAATGAAAGGACCTGGAAGATGTAATGGTGGGTATTATGATACATTTGAAAGCTTAGATGCTGGAATCGAAGCAATGATCAAAAACCTTTCTAAAAATTATATTCAAAAAGGGCTTGTAACACCAGAACAAATAAATACAAAGTATGCAGAAAGTACAACTTGGGCTACAAAAGTAAATAAATACATCGAAGAATTAAAAAATGCTGTCTAAAACAAGAGAAATCTTGTTTTTTCTATGTCTTTTCGTTATAATATTAATAGAAAGAAGTGAATAAAAGTGAAGAAAGAAAACTGGGTGTTAGTAGGTTTACTAGGTGTGATTGTAGTGATTGCTTGTGTATGCGCCTTCTTTGCTTTTCAAAATAGAGAAACGGAAGAGAAAGATGCAGTAAAAATAAAGGAAGAATATGGTTCTTTGAACGGTCAAGTAAATGAAAATAATAAAAAGGAATATCCTATTGTAGAACTTGATGATGACAATCCTTTTGTATATAAAACAGAAGAAGAAATTGTAAAAATTTTGGAAAGTGGTTCAGGAATTATTTATTTTGGTTTTCCAACTTGTCCTTGGTGCCGAACGATACTACCTATTTTAGAGGAAGCTGCTAAAGAAGAAAGTATTGGGGAGATTTATTATTTAAATATTAAAGACATTCGTTCTACACTTGCCTTAGATGAGAATAATAAAGTGATGACTCAAAAAGAGGGGAGTGCTGACTATTATAAAATATTAGATTTATTAAAAGATTATTTAAGTGATTATACATTATATGATTCCAAAGGAAAAAGTATTGAGACCAATGAAAAAAGACTCTATGCTCCCACAATCGTGGCAGTTCAAGGTGGGAAGATTAAAGCAATACATGAGGGAACAGTAGATGCTCAAGAAACTGGGTATGAAACATTGTCAGAAAGTGATCGAGAAAAACTTAAAAACACTTTAAAAGAATTATTAAATTCAATAAGTTTAGATGTTTGTACGGATGCATGTTAAGAAAAGTAAATATTGCTTTTCTTTTTCTTTATGACAAAAAAATGACACTTACAAGCAATTGTAAATGTCTTCAACTTTCTAAAGTAGGCATTCAGTAATGGAAAACTGAATACTTCCTTTTTTTTATTTTATGAAGTTTCCTTCATCTGTATACAGTATATCAAAAATAAAATAAAAATGCAAGTGGCAAAAAATAATATTTTTGCTTGCTAATATTATAAAAGTATGCTAATATGTTTGTAGGAAGCATTTTAGTTGCTGAGTGTCTACCACTTTCTCCTCTCTATAAAATAATTTTTTTAAGGAGAAAGGGGTGTGATGAATATGAGTCAAAACAAGAAATTTGTACTTCAAATATTTGATTACATTATCACAATATTATGGCAAGTAATATTTATTCTTTCCATGATAAAGAAATGACACTTACAAGTAAATTGTAAATGTCTATCCAATTTTCATAGGTAGGCATTCAGCATAGCAAACTGAAATGCTTCCTTTTTTATTATATGAAGTTTCCTTCATCTGTATACAGTATACCAAAAATAAAATAAAAATTCAAGTGGCAAAAAATAATATTTTTGCTTGCTAATATTATAAAAGTATGCTATTATGTTCATAGGAAGTATTTAGTTACTGGGTGTCTACCACTTTCTTCTCTCTATAACAAAATCTAAAGAAGAAAGGGGTGTGATTGATATGACAAAAAAGCAGAGTTATCATTTACAAGTCTTAAGGTATGTCATCACTATTTTATTGGAAATTATATTAATTCTTTCCATAATAAAGAAATAGACACTTACATAACGTAAATGTCAACCCATTTTTATAGGTAGGCATTCAGTAATGGAAAACTGAATGCTTCCTTTTTTTATTATATGAAGTTTCCTTCATCTGTATACAGTATATCAAAAATAAAATAAAAATTCAAGTAGGAAAAAGTGATTTTAAAAACTTTTTGTTTCTTCTTGAGAAATCAAATGATTTCTTTTATAATAGAGTTTAAGAAAGAGGTGAGAGTTATGGACATCTCGTTATTACCAGCAGATAAATATATTGTACTTAATAAAACACTTCTTACAGAATTAGATTGTAAATATTTAGTAAGTCTTTATGAACCCATTATTGGTTCTAATGCAGTCAGTTTATACATGACTTTATGGAGAGACTTAGACCGTTATAATTCTGTAAGTACCGATTACTCTCATCATCATCTTATGACTCTTTTAAAAATGAATTTAGAATCTATTAAAATGGCTCGTAAAACACTGGAAGCTGTGGGATTATTAAAAACTTATTATGAGGCAGGAGAGCCAAGTAACTATGTCTATGAATTATATTCGCCGATGACTCCAAAAGAGTTCTTTGCAAATCCTATTTTTAATGTTGTTTTATACAATAATATTGGGGCTAAAGAATACGACTTATTAAAACAAGAATTTTCCGTTTTACCGTTTTCTTTCAAAGACTATGTGGAAATTACGACACCTTTTGATGAACTCTTTAAGTCATCCAGTGATTCTGTTTCTTTTGAAGCGATTGGAAGAGAAGTTTTACCGATTACGATGCAAGACCAAGTCGATTTTGATTTACTGGTTTCTAGTTTACCAAGGGGAATGGTGACAGAAAAAACACTCACTAAAAAAATGAAAGAGCTTATTAATAACTTAGCCTTAGTCTATGATTTAGATACCTTAAAAATGTGTGAAATTATAAGACTTTGTATGAATGAAAAAGGTGCCATTGACAAAGAAGAGTTACGAATTCAGACTAGAAAATATTATCAATATAATCATCATGGAAAATTACCAACTCTTATTTATCGGTCTCAACCTGATTATTTAAAAGACCCAGTCGGGGATACATCGAAAAGAGGAAAAATTATTGAAGTCTTTGAAAATACAACACCATATGATTTTTTAAGGAGTAAATATCATACGGGAAGTCCTACAAATAGAGATTTAAGACTTGTGGAATATTTATTAGTCGATGTTGGTTTACAACCAGCTGTGTGTAATGTCTTAATTGATTATGTTCTAAAAAAAAATAATAATAAATTAAATAGTTCATTTGTGGAAACGATTGCTGGTCAGTGGAAACGAATCGGTGTTCAAACAGCAAAAGATGCGATGGCTTTGGCTGAAAAAGAACATAAAAAAATGATGAATAAATTAAATAAAGTCAGTAATAAACCTGTCTCTAATGATGTACCGGTTTGGTTTAATGAAAAGATTGAAAAAGAGGGTATGACAGAGGAAGAATCGAATGAACTTGAAAGTATGTTAAGTAAATATAAAGATTAGGAGGACCTTATGTTTGTAAGTGGAAATAAAAATATAGAAGCATTAGAAAAAAATTTAAAAGAAGCATGTCACAATGAAGATTTTCGAGAATTAGTAAAGTCTGTCGGACTTACGAAAGAAGAAACGATGAAAAAAGTAACCAAATTACAAGATACCGTAGAAGAACTTGAACATTGTAAAAAATGTAAAGGTCTTTTTGAATGTAAGAATGCCTATCTAGGACATGTGAGTATGCCTAAAAAAGAAGAAGGATTATTCACTTTTTCCTATGTTCCATGCCGTTATAAGGTGAAAGAAAATGAAGTAAGAAAAAGTGAACTTGAAAAAAATAAAGAAGCACGAATGAAAGATATTGATGGCAGTGATAAAAAAAGAGCAAAAGTGATTAAATGGATTATTGAATACTTTGAAAACTTTGATTTTTCAAAACCTCAAAAAGGACTTTACTTAAGTGGAAGTTTTGGTTCTGGAAAAACATTCTTGATTGGTGCTTTATTAAATGAATTAGAAGAGAAGAAAAATGTGACTACCGAGCTCATTTATTTTCCTGAAGTTTTAAAAGATTTAAAAGATTGGGAATTTTATGATGCGAAGATGAACTATTATCAAACGGTAGATGTTTTATGTATTGATGATATTGGAGCTGAAAAAGTGAGTGAATGGAGCCGTGATGAAGTATTGGGAACGATTTTACAATCGAGAATGAACTCTCATTTACCAACATTTTTTACATCCAATTTAACTTTGGAAGAACTAGAAATTCATTTAGCTGGGAAAGAATTAGATAAATTAAAAGCAAGAAGAATTATTGAAAGAATTAAACAACTCACGGAAGAACTTTCGTTAGTGAGTGAAAATCGAAGAAAATAATTTTAAGAACATTTCTTTTTTAACTTTTCGATTTCACATTCCATTTTCTTTAAAATTTCGATTAAAGAATCCATTTGCATTTGACTATTTTGGTTTTGATTCGTTTCCATTCTTCCTTGGATTAAAGCGAGTTGTCCAGCATAAGCAAGAAGGTAATCTCCGACAAGGACAAGCCAGTTTCCCACACTGTTGGCTTCATTAGGAGTGAGTTCTGGAGATATCACCGCGCCTATAATGGCTGCTGAAATGGAATAGAGTTGAGGGTCTATATTGGGAGGAAACATGGATACCTCCTTTTTTAACATTATATGCAAAATGTTCAAAAATAAAAATGATTACCGAAACTTTTCTTCTTACATATACTACCTTAGAAAGGTACGATGTTTATGATAAAAGCATCAGATTTAAAAGTAGGAGAAAGTGGGATGATTAAAGAAATTCATTTAGAAGAACAAAAATATTTTAAAACGTTACATTTAGGTGTTATTAAAGGAAACAAAATTCGATGTGTGTTTGAAAGTCCTTTAAAAGACCCGATTGCTTATACCATCTATGGTTGTACGTTTGCATTAAGACAAGAAGATGCCGAGAAAATTATGGTGGAGTATGCATAAGAAAGTTTGTTTAATAGGAAATCCGAATGTGGGAAAGTCTTCTTTATTTAATATTTTGACGCATAAAAATCAACATACGGGAAACTGGACAGGGAAGACCGTCGAAAATGAAGTCGGAGAGTTTGTCTATAAAAATGTGACTTGGGAGATTGTCGATTTACCAGGGACTTATTCTTTGATTGGAGAAAGTGAAGAAGAGAAGATTGCGAGTTCCTTCGTTTTAAAAGGGGACTATGATGTTGCTTTGGTAGTAGCTGATGCCACGAATTTAGAGAGAAGTCTCACTTTAATTTTAGAAGTTTTAGATGTAACTAAAAACGTAGTTGTGGCATTAAATCTTATGGATGAAGCCAAATTAAAAAATATTCAAATAGATATAGATAAACTACAACAATTTTTAGATGTTCCAGTGATTCCTACCAGTATGAAAAATGTGCAAGGTTTAACTTTGTTATGTGATACATTAAATAACGAAAGAAAACCAAGTCAAATTAAAATTGTTCATCAAGAGAAAATAAAACATTATTTAGATTGGATTTTAGATAAAAAAGATTTTAGTCAAGGTGTGGCTCTTCATTATTTAAGAGAAAATCATTTTGATGGAAATGAAAAAGAAGAACATATTTTCAAATTTTATCAAAAATATATTTCTAGAGCTGAAGTCATATTAAGTTATCATGCATTTGGACAAAATATCATGAAAGAAGTGATTCATAGAGAAAGTGAAAAAGAAAAGAAAGAGGACCGGTTTTGGAATCATATTTTAACGAGTAAAAAAACTTGTATTCCATTTTTTATTCTATTGTTTTTCTTCCTTTTATTTTTAACCATTTATTTATCTAATTTTCCTTCGGAATGGCTATTTTCTTTTTTTGAACAATTAGAACCTTTGTTATTTCGGAGTTTGTCGTTTTTGCCAGAAAGCATTTTAAATCCTTTGTTACTTGGAGGATATCGAACTCTTTATTGGGTTGTATCTGTCATGCTTCCACCAATGATGATTTTCTTTCCATTATTTGCATTACTCGAAGATTACGGACTACTACCAAGAATTGCTTTTAACTTAGATAAGCCATTTCAAAAGTGTGGATCTTGCGGAAAACAAAGTCTAACCATGTGTATGGGACTTGGTTGTAACGCGGTAGGAGTGACCGGAACAAGAATTATGGAAAGTAAAAAAATGCGAATCTTATCGATTCTTACCAATGTCTTCATGCCATGTAATGGTCGTTTTCCAGCGATGATTTGTATGATTCAAATGTTTTTGGTGAGAGACCATTCATTCTTTGGAAGTTTATGGGCATCTTGCATCTTGTTACTTATTATTTTGTTTGGAGTTCTTTTAACTTTTCTTGTGACAAAGTTACTCAATTTCTTTCTTTTTAAAGACGAAAAACCAATGTTCATCATGGAACTTCCATCTTTTCGAAGACCAAAGATTTGGAAAACTATAAAAAGTGCGTGGAAAGAAAAAGCGTTTCATGTCTTAAAAAGAGCGATGGTTGTTTCTTTTCCAGCTGGCCTTCTTATTTATTTTCTTGCGAATATCGAAGTAGGTGGTCTTACGATTTTTGAAAGTATTCAAAATTTCTTAAATCCTTTTGGACTTTTGTTAGGTCTTGATGGAGCGATTCTCTTAGCATTTATTCTTGGACTACCGGCAAATGAAATCGTCATTCCTATTTTGCTACTAGGTTATGCTAGAACAGGGGTGTTAACGGAATACGAGTCTCTTATGAGTTTAAAAATGATTTTAGTTGAAAATGGTTGGACGATCCTTACTGCAATTAATTTTCTCATTCTTAGTTTATGTCACTTTCCATGCGCGACCACACTTCTTACCATCAAAAAAGAGTCGGGAAGTTTTTTCTATACATTTTTAGCATTCATCATCCCGACACTTATTGGTATCTTACTTTGTCTTTTCATGAATTTTATATTCTAAAAAAATAAGTTCACTCGTGAGAACTTATTTTTCTTCTTTTGGTTTCTTATCTTTAGATAGTTTACTATTTACTTCAACAAGTTCTTTATGAATCATTAAAATAAGTAGAGAACCTTCGAAGATAAGACGGACAACAATATTACCTAAGAATAATACTAATAAGAATTCAATGAAACTAGTACTTATTAAACTAAATGAACTAATGGTAATATAAATAGCTACGACAAGATAACAGATTTTTAAAATGGTTTCTAAAGACATCACTTTAAAACTTAAAAAATCATAGATTTTCTTTGTCGTACCAGTGTAATGTTCCCCATTTTTAGGATTTAAAAAAGTAAAATACAAAACAATACCAGCACATAAAGCAACAAGTAAACTAACAATTGCCCAGACACCTGTATCTACAACATTTGTAGATTGATACCCATATGGATATGTAATATTCATTTTTCAGAGACTCCTTTCTTAAATTAATCTTATCAAATAATATGTTTAAAAACAAGAAAAATACTTTTTGCTTTACTTTTTCTTTGCAAATATATGTGTCATATGATAGAATTTATTTAAGCCGATTTAGTACAGTGGTAGTACGCATGCATGGTAAGCATGAAAGGAGAGTCCGATTCTCTCAATTGGCACCATTGACTAATCTGTTCGAACTATTCGAACTTTGATATATAGAATCAATCGAAAGATTGGTTTTTTCTGTTTTTGGAAAGAAATCATATGAAAGGTTGGTGTCTATGATTAATGTAATCAAAAAAGAAATTGATATGAGGAATCTTTAAAGAAACAGTTAGAGATAATATGTGATTTTTATAATATTTCTTCAACTATTATAAATGGTAGTATAAGAAAGATTGATAAGGCTAATTTAAACTATATTGAAACACATAAAATTATTATCAATAACACAATTTTTCTTGCTTTTAATTATTCCAATGAAACTTATATCAATAATTTAAGTAAAAAGATTAAATATTAGAACTTGAAAACTACATATTTAGTAAGCACATGATAATAAGGGAAAAGATAGTTTTGAGATAGAAATGTAGTAGAAAATATATCTTTTTTTAAAAGAATATGCTATGATATTAATCAGTTAGGAGGAATTAAAATGAATCAAGCATTAGAAACATTAGATAAATCAATGAAAAACTTGAGCTTAGAATTAATGAAATATAAAGAGGATGATCCTCATTATCAGCAAGCTTTAAGTGCGTTAGCACAACAATATCAAGCATGCAAAACACTTATGACTTTGGCACAAGATCGTATTAATAATTCTTATTTTTTTAAATATTCTGATATGAGTGAGATTGAAACTTTATTAACAAATGCAGGTTATCTTGAACAATCATCAAAAGCAAATAAGCGTTAATCATTTTTAAAATAATATTTATCAATCGTTGTGGTAAAAAGTTGTAGATAACTATGACAACGGCACTAGATATATAATAAACTCGGACTTTTATAGTTTGAGTTTTAAAATATTTAAATTTATATTTAAATTTTATAGATTGAAACTAACAAGCCAATATGTGATTCATGTAGTTCTTTTAATAAATGGTATGATATAAATGTAAATGAAAAGGAAGATTTTATTATGAATTTAACATGGAATTTATATGATTTATTTGGAAGTAATGAAGCTTTTTATGATGAAATCAAAAAAATAAAAAGAGCATTATCTCATATTGAAAAATCTTTTTTAGATATGTTAGATAAAAAATGGAAAATAAAAGAGTTAGCAAATAATAGAGTCGTTCGGAAACTAATTTAAGCTCTATCAAAATTGTAGAAACCACAAAGTATCATTGCAAATTTAGC